>NZ_CM002285.1:6766625-6781638 GCF_000497445.1 Streptomyces roseochromogenus subsp. oscitans DS 12.976
CCCGCCCTACCCGGCCGCGCCCCCGCCGCAGGTCGCCCAGGGGTTCGGGCCGCCGGTCCCGTACGCGCCCCCAGAGGTCGAACTCGCCGACGGCGAGTCGCGCGTCGTCGTCAACGCCACCGGGATCGTCCTCGAAGTCGCGGGCGCGGCCGCGGACTTCGAGTGGGCGGAGATCGCGCATGCCAGGCGCACCCGGCGTGGCCACCACCTCACGGTGACCGTACGGCTGTGGGACGGCGGCGTGTACGACTGCGAGCTGAACGCCCGCCGGACGGCCCGGCTCGGCGAGTGGCTGGCCCGGCTGGACTTCGTACTCGGCCGGTACGCCACCCGCTAGCGTCCGGCCACCGTGTTCGCCGACAGCGGTACGCGGCAGGTGAGTTGACCCGTACATGCTTGAACGGTCCGCGTCCTGGGCACCCACCTCGTACCGGCATCCACCGCCGGGCCGTGCCGGCAGAGGGAGGGCGTCATGGACCGTCGCATCCGGGTACGCGTCAGCCGACGCCCCGCCGCGCCGCGCGAGCGCGAGATCGACCGCAGGACGCCGTCGGGGCGGGTACTGCCGTACTGAGGCCGGGTCAGGCCGTCGTTCGGGTGCCGCGCCGTTGTGGCCGGGCGCGCCCCGCGGCGGAGCCGCATATCACATACAGCCCCGCGCCCCTTGCCGGTGTTGTCACAAGGGTGCTTGCCAAGTGACCGTCGTCCCCTCCTCCGTGTCCTCGCCCGCCTCGGTGTATCCGTCGTCGTGCACCGTCAGCCGTACCGCCGCACGGCCGTCCGTCAGGCTCGCCGTCGCGTCGATCGTGACCTCGATGCGGGAGACGGCCCGGCGGCGGGCGGCGGTATCGAGGGCGCGGCGGAGACTGGTCAGCAGCTGGCCGGCGACACGGCCCGGGACGCGGCTGTCCACCGGGCCCAGGAAGCGGGTGGACGGCGGGAAGCCGAGCATCGCCGCCACGGTGGCCGTCTCGCGCAGCACCCGGCCCCGCAGGGTGGTCGGCGCCTCGGCGGGCTGCTGCTGGAGCGCGAAGATCGCCGTCCGCACCTCCTGAACGGTCGACTCCAGCTCGTCGACCGCCTTGCCGAGCATGTCCTGCACGGCCTCCACCCGGGCCCGGCGCTGCGCCGCCTGCAGCATCATGCCGGTGGCGAACAGCCGCTGGACGACCAGGTCGTGCAGATCGCGGGCGATCCGGTCCCGGTCCTCGTACACCGCGAGCCGCTCTCTGCGGTGCCGGGCGCCGGCGAGGACCAGGGCGAGCGCGGCCTGGGAGGCGAACTGGCCGGCCAGGCGCCGTTCGGCGTCCGTGTACGGGCGGGCACCGCGCTGGCGCGGCAGCGCGAGCGTGCCGATCAGCTGGCCGCTCGCCTGGAGCGGTAGCATCATGCTGGGCCCGAACCGGTGCCGGACCCGGGTCGTCATCCGCGGGTCGGTCGCCGAGTCCTCGATGAACACCGGCTCGCCGCCCAGTAGTTGCTCCAGCACCGGGCTGCCGGGCTCGATCGTCGTACCGACGAGGTCCCCGGGGTCGTCGTGCGTCGACGCGGTCACGATCTCCATCCCGCCCTCGGGAGTGGGCTGGAGGATGACACCGGCGGAGGCGCCGGCGAGCAGCCGGGCCCGTTCCGCGACCGTCATCAGCGCGTCCGCGGCGCTCTCGCCGGTCAGCAGCGCCGTGGTGACGGCCGCCGCGCCCTCGATCCACCGCTCGCGCTGCCGGGCCGCCTCGTACAGGCGGGCGTTGCCGATCGCGGTGCCCGCCCGGGTGGCCAGCACCCGCAGCAGCTGCTCGTCCTCGGCGGTGAACGGCCCGCCGCCGCTCTTGCCGGCCAGGTACAGCCGCCCGAACGGCTCTGAGCCGACCAGGATCGGCACGTCCAGGCCGTCGCCGTCCTCGGGCGGAGGCGTCGTCGTACGGATCTCGGCCGGCCCCTCCTGACCGGGGTCGGCGGTGCGCAGCGCCGCGTACCGGGCGCCGGTCAGTTCTGCGGCGCCGTCCACGATGCGCTGCAGTGTGGTGCGCAGTTCGAGTTCGGAGCCGACCCCGAGGACCGCTTCGAGCAGCGGCGGCAGATGCGGGACGGGGTCGCCGGGCATGCGCGGGGCCGTGCGCGGCTCAGGCGGCCATCGGGTTCAGGACCAGCGGTTCGATCCGGCCCTCCAGCATGGCGCCGAGGCCCTGGACCGCGCAGATGTCGGGCTGTTCGGCGATGTGCACCGGCATCCCGGTGGCCTGCCGCAGCATGTGGTCGAGACCGGGCAGCAGCGCCGAGCCGCCGACCATCACGATCCCGCGGTCCGCGAGGTCGGCGACCAGGTCGGGCTGGCAGTCGCGAAGCACCTTGCCGATGCCGTCGAGGACGCCGGTCAGCGGGGTCTGGATCGCGTCGCGTACGGCGGCGGTGTCGACCCGCACGCTGCGCGGAAGCCCGGTGACCACATCACGGCCGTGGATCTCGGCCTCCGCCGGGCCCTGCGAGGTGATCCCGTTGCCCGACAGGGCCACTTGCAGCGGACGCACGGACTGGCCGGGCAGCAACAGCTCATGGTGGTGCCGCAGGTGCTGCACGATCGCGTGGTCCACGGCGTCGCCGCCCACCGGGATCCGCACGGCGGCGACGATCGAGCCGAGCGAGAGCACCGCGACCTGGGTGCTCGCCGCCCCGCACATCAGGATCATGGTGGCCTCGGGGCGTTCCACCGGCAGCCCGCAGCCGACAGCGGCGGCGATCAGCGTGTCCACCAGCTCGACCCGGCGCGCGCCCAGCCCGACCAGCGTCTCGGTGATCGCCCGCTGGGCCAGCGGATCGGCGCCGTGCGGGGCGCAGGCTGCCGCGCGCAGCCGCAGATTGCGGCGCAGGGCACGGCGCGTCTTGTCGCCCAGCAGCTGCCGCAGCATGCGGTGGGCCATCTCGATGTCGACCACCGTGCCACCGGCTATGGGCCGTACGACCTGGATGTAGTCCGGCGTCCGTCCGGTCATCCGCTCCGCGAACTCGCCGACGGCGATGAGCGCGCCGGAACGGCTGTTCACGGCGGCCGCCGAGGGTTGGTCGATGACCAGACCGGCGCCTTTCACATACACCCTGGTGCGGGCCGCGCCCAGGTCGACGGCGAAGTGGCAGCGGCGCAACTGCTCCAGGTTGACGGTCACGGCGATCCTCCCGGTGCGCGGGCCTCGGTGCGCCCGGCCGGCTGGCGGGCCTCTCACAGCATCCTGCGCGGGCCGCACCGGCGAACGCCTCCTGGAGGGGGCCGGGCGGGGTGCCGCCGAACGGGGGTTCTTCGCGGCCTTGGGCGCGTCACGGGCTCGGTACGGCGCGCGGGGGAGGTAGAGGGCCGGTCTTCGTGAGTGCTCCGGCGGCCTCCTGCCGAACACCTCTTATCGAACATATGCTCGACAGAGTGTCCGTTCTCCACGACGTCACGGCAACCCCGCCGGTTCCCGCGGCAGTTGGCGGCTTGCCGCCAGGAAGCTCTTCCGCCGCCACCACCCCTCAACACCGTGGCCCCGTCACGCACATGACACTCGCCCCAGTCTCTAGGGAAGGTGGTTCACGATGCCCCGGATCACGCCCAGCTCCACCAGGTCCTGCGGACGGATCCGGAGCTGCTCGGCCGTCGCCTCGACCTCGTCCTTCGGGCGTTTGAGGATGGCCGCCGCGAGTTCCGGGGCGATCACCGAGAAGTAACTGTCCGGCGTGGCCCAGGTGTTGCCGGGCGCGGCGAGCGCGAGCGCTCCGCCGGAGCCGCCCTCACCGATGACGAGTGTGGTGATCGGTACCCGGGCGGACGCCACCGCCCCGAACGCCTCCGCGATCGCGGCCCCGGCCCCCTGCCGCTCCGCCTCGGCGTCATTGGCCGCGCCCGGTGTGTCCACCAGTGTCAGCACCGGGATGTCGAGCCGGTCCGCCAGCCGGATCAGCCGGGCCGCGGTCCGGTACCCGGCCGGCCGGGTCGCCGCCCCGGTCTGCGCCGCGTAGGCCACGGTACGACCGTCCCGCTCGCCGAACCCGCACAGCATGCCGTCGGGGTCCGTACCGCCGCACCGGTCACCGCTGATGTCGAGGCGGCGGGTGAAGTATGCGTCCAAGTAGGCCTGTGCGCGAGGGCGTTGAGGGGACCGGGCGCGCTGGACGGCGTCCCAGCCGGTGGCCGGCAGGCCGGCGGTGCCGAGGGCGGGTGGTGCGGGGGCTTCCTGCGCCGGCGTGGTGAGCAGCCTGAGCCACCGTCCCAGCGTCTCCCGTAGTTCCGCGGGCTGGACCACGGCGTCCGCCGAACCCACCGCCACCTGTCCCCCGGCGCTGTAGGCCGCCGGGTCGGCGTCCGGAGGCCGGACCCGGGAACCGGCGAAGCCCACCTGGGCACCCGGCAGGGCCAGGACGACATCGGCTCCGGCGCCGAGGGTGGCCCAGCCGCCGCCGGTCGTGGGGTCCCGCAGGACCGCGATCTGCGGCAGGCCGGCCTCCCGGGTGAGCGCCGACTCGCGTGCCACCCGCTGGAGTTGGCTCAGCGCGAGCATACCCTCCTGCATCCGGCTGCCGCCGGTGGCGATCAGCGGCACGACCGGGAGCCGGTGGGCACGGGCGTGGTGGTAGGCCGCCTCCAGCCGGTCACCGGTGCGCTCGCCCAGGGAGCCACCGAGGAAACCGAACTCGAAGGCGATCAGTACGGCCGGGGCGCCCTTGACGCTCGCGGTGCCGCAGACGACCGACTCCTCCTCGCCGGTGCGGGCCGTGGCACGGGCGCGGGAGGCGTCGTAACCCTGCCAGCCGAGCGGGCCGTCCGCCTTCGGTTCCCTTATCCTGCCGGGCAGTTCGCTGAAGGTCGCCTCGTCCGCGACCAGGGCCAGGATCTCCCGGGCCGACAGCCGCTCAGGCATCGGCCACCAGCGCACGCTTCATGATCTTCCCCATGTCGTTGCGGGGGAGGGAACCCAGATACCGGACGACCCGCGGGCGCTTGTGCGGGGCGAGCCGCCGGGCCACGTGATCGGCCAACTCCTCGGCGGCGGGCGGCGCTTCCGCGTCCAACGGGACGATCCAGGCCACGATCCGCTCGCCCAGGTCCGCGTCCGGCTCCCCGGTGACCGCGGCCTCCCGCACCCCCGGATGCTCCAGCAGCGCGTTCTCGATCTCACCGGCCCCGATCTTGTAACCACCGCTCTTGATCAGGTCGGTGGCTTTGCGCCCGACGATCCGCACATAGCCGTCGGGCTCGCGGACGGCCATGTCACCCGTGCGGAAGAACCCGTCGGCGGTGAACGCGGCCGCCGTGGCGTCCGGCCGGTTCAGGTACTCGGTGAACAGGTTCGGCCCGCGCACCTGGATCTCGCCGACGCTCTCCCCGTCGTACGCGGTGATCGGCGTCCCGTCCTCCTCCACGAGCCGCAGCTCGACGCCGGGCAGCGGCACGCCCACGGTGCCCGCACGGGCCTCCCCGTCGGCCCGTACGCTGGTGTTCATCAGCGTCTCCGTCATGCCGTACCGCTCGATCACCCGACGCCCGGTCGCCGCCGCGATCCGCTCGTGGTCGTGCACCGGCAGCGCGGCCGAGCCCGAGACCAGCAGCCGGGCCCGCGCCAGCGCCTTGGCCAGCTCCGGGTCCTGCGGGAGGGCCTCGGCGATGCGGTGGTACATCGTCGGCACCCCGAACAGCATGGTCGCGCCCGCGTTCAGCTCCCGGGCCACGCCCTCGGTGCTGAACCGCCCGAGGTGCCGGACGCTGCCGCCGCGCCGCAGCGGTCCGAGCGTGCCCAGCACGAGCCCGTGCACATGGAACAGCGGCAGCCCGTGCACCAGCACGTCATCCGCCGTCCACTGCCAGGCGTCGGCGAGCGCGTCCAGGGTGGTGGCGAGGGCCCGGCGGGGCAGCACGGCACCCTTGGGCGGGCCGGTGGTGCCGGAGGTGTAGACGATCAGCGCGGGGTCCCCGTCGGCGGTGGTGTCGTCGGGTACCGCGCCGGGGGCGGCGGTCGCGTCGACGTCCAGCCGCTCCAACGCGCCGAGTGCGTCCGGTAGTTCGGCGCCCGCGGCGGTCAGCACCAGCGTCGGTGCGCTGTCGGAGACGATGTGCGCGAGTTCCTTCTCGCCCGACTTCGGGTTCAGCGGCACCGCGGCGGCCCCGGCGAGCAGTACGCCCGTCACGGCGACGGCGGTCTCCAGCTCGGGCGTGGCCCACACGGCGACGCGGCCCGCCCCGCGCAGTCGGTCTGCCCCGCGCAGCCGGGCGGCGAGCGCCCCGGCGGCCCCGGCCAGCTCGCCGTACGTCAACGACCGCTCACCGAACCGCAGGGCGACCCGTTCGCCCGGACCGTCCGCCAGAGCGGGAAAGAGTGAGGACACGCGGCGCACTCCTAACTGTGGGACTGTCGGTCGACCGTCGCCCCCCTTCCTACACCAGGAGCCTTGAGCCGACGACCGCGCGCGGCCGCGGCCGCGGCCGCGGGCGCGGGGAGCGGGCTATGTGCGGGTGCGTGGTGGGCTGGTCGCGCAGTTCCCCGCGCCCCTGGGGAGTTGCAGTGCCGCCGGCCGCATAGTGCTGCCGCTGCATGGTCGGTTCATACCGGGCCGTGACGGTTGTTAGCCTCGGAGTGATCGAAGTGTCGTGATCGAATCGTCGTGATCGAAGCGCCGTACGACAGGGAGTCCGCCATGCCCCGCATCGCCCTCGCCACCTACGACCCCGGCACGGAGCCCGGCCAGGACACCGATCTGCCGGAGCTGGTGCGGGCGCTCACGGCTGCCGGGGCCGACGCCGAGGCCCGGTGCTGGGACGATCCGGACGCGGACTGGGGCGGCTATGACCTCGTCGTCATCCGGTCCACCTGGGACTACAGCTGGCGGCCGGAGGAGTTCGCGGCCTGGGTGGAGCGGGCCGGGGCGCTGACCCGGCTCGCCAACCCGGCAGCCGTGGTCCACTGGAGCACCGACAAGCGCTACCTCGGCGAGCTGGCGGCCGCCGGCGTGCCCACCGTCCCCACCCGCTACATAGCGCCGGGCGAGCCCGCCGACCTGCCCGGCGACCACGAGTACGTGATCAAGCCGACCTCGGGGGCGGGCGCCCGGTTCGCCGCCCGCTACACGCCGCACGAGCACGAGAAGGCCGTACGGCATCTCGCCCGGATGCACACCGAGGGCTTCACCGCCATGGTGCAGCCGTACGTGGCCGGCATCGACGTCAGCGGGGAACGGGCGCTGCAGTTCTTCGGCGGCCGGCTGCTCCACGCCAGCCGCAAGGGCGCCGTCCTCGCGCCCGGCACTCCGTACGACGCGGACAAGGTGGCCCACCCGAATCTGGAGCGCTGGCAGCCGACGGAGGCGGAACTGGCGGTCGCCGAGAAGGCGTTGGGTGCGGTGCCCGGTGCGGATGGGTTGCTGTACGCGCGTGTGGACCTCGTGGACGGGGAGGACGGGGAGCCCCGGCTGATGGAGCTGGAACTGGTGGAGCCGAATCTGTTCCTGTGGCTGCATCCTGGGTCGCTGGAGCGGGTGGTGGAGGCCATCCTGGCCGCGACCGAAGACGTCACCGGCTGACCGTCCCCCGGCACGCCGCCGCATACGCCCGTACCAGCGGCCGTTGGCCGGTCTCGCGCCGCCAGGCCAGTGCATAACGGCTGGGGCCGATGCCCCGGACCCGGCGGGTGACGACGCCGCCCAGGGTGATCAGTGGGGCGTTGCCCTCGGCGACCAGGCAGATCCCGAGGCCTGCCACCAGCGCCTCGTACGTCTCCTCCGCCCCGGAGATCTCCGCGCCGATCCGGGGCGGCCGGCCGACGCGGGCGTCCAGCGCGAGCCAGTGGTCCCGCAGCCGGCCCGCGCTCTCCGGCAGCGCCAGGAAGGGCTCGCCCAGGACGTCCGTGAAGTCCAACTCGGCGCGGGCGGCCAGCGGGTGCGTCTCCGGCAGAGCGAGCAGGCGCGGTTCCTCGGCGACCACCGTCCAGGCGTAGCGCTCCTCGTCCGGCAGCGGCAGCCAGACGAAGGCGACGTCCGCGCTGCCGTCCGCCAGGCCCGCCGTCGGATCGTCCCAGCTCATCTGGCGCAGCCGGACCGTGACCTCGGGGTGTGCGGCGGTGAACCGGGAGCGGATGGCCGGTAGCAGCCCGCACCGGCCCGGACTGGTGCTCATGCCCACCACCAGCGTGCTGCGCTGGGCCGCCTTGGCCATCTCCACGGCCGCCGCGCCCGCCTCCCACGCGGCCAGCACCCGCCGGGCGTGCGGAAGCAGTGTCTCGCCCGCGGCCGTCAGTATCACCCCGCGCTGATCACGCCGGAACAGCTCCGTCCCCAACTGCCGCTCCAGCGACCGGATTTGTTTGCTCAGCGCCGGCTGCGAGACATACAGCCGCTCGGCGGCCCGGGTGAAGTGCAGTTCCTCGGCGACCGCGACGAAGTACCGCAGATCACGGGCGTGGACGTCCATCGTCATGACCGTTGGTTATCACCGAGGGTCTTGGACCGGCAACGGCATTCGGCGGCAGGCTGGTTCGTGCCAAGCAGATCGAGACATACAGAGACATGCAGAGGCATGCAGAGACATGCAGATCGAGACGTACAGATCGAGACGTACGAGGAGTCGTGATGAGCAAGGTATGGCTGGTGACCGGGGCGAGCAGCGGTTTCGGGCGGGCGATCACCGTGGCGGCCGTAGCCGCCGGTGATGTGGTGATCGGCGCGGCCCGGCGCCCCGAGGCCCTGGACGACCTGGTGGCGGCCCACCCCGACCAGGTGGAGGCGCTGCGCCTGGACGTCACCGATCTGACCGCGATCGATACGGCGGTCCAGGACGTCGTGGCCCGGCACGGGCGGATCGACGTGCTGGTCAACAACGCGGGCCGCGCCCACGTCGGTGCCGTCGAGGAGACGGCCGACGCCGAGCTGCGCGGCCTGTTCGACCTGCACTTCTTCGGCCCGGCGGCCCTGGTGCGGGCGGTGCTGCCGCACCTGAGGGAGCGGCGTTCGGGCGCGATCGTGCAGATGAGCAGCATGGGCGGGCAGATGTCCTTCGCGGGCTTCGGGGCGTACAGCGCGACGAAGTTCGCCCTGGAGGGCCTGTCCGAGGCGCTCGCGGACGAGGTGCGGGAGTACGGCATCAAGGTGCTGATCGTCGAGCCGGGCGCGTTCCGGACGTCGCTGTTCGAGGCCGGCCGGGCCGGGGCCAGCTCCGACACCGGGGCGTATTCCAGGGCCGGTGAGACCCGCGGCTTCGTCTCCGGCGGCCACGGCAGCCAGCCCGGCGACCCCGCCAAGGCGGCGGCTCTCATCCTGGCCGCGCTGGAGGCGGAGCACACCCCGCTGCGCCTGCCGCTCGGCGACGACGGCGTGACCGCCGTCCTGGCCCACCTCGACCAGGTCCGCGAGGACATCACCGCCTGGGAGAAGCGGACCCGGGCTACGGCCTTCGACGCCTGAAACAGTGACACCGGCTAGGTGATGACGGCCGTCCGCTGCAGCAGCCCCCAGGTGAACTCGGCGACCACCTCGTGCCGTACGCCGTCCGGGGCGGGTGCGGTGAAGGCGAGCCCCCACCGGGTCGGCGCGGTGCCCTCCAGGGGGCGGGCCGGGGCGAAGGCGCCGGCGGCCTCGTCCACCGTGCAGGACCAGGGGGCGAGGTCGTCCAGGGTCTCCAGCCGCGGGGCCGGGACGCCGGGCGCCCGCACCAGCCACTCGTTCCACACCGCCCCGTCCGGCCCGACCAGCACCTCGAAGCGCAGGTCGGGCCAGAGCGGCAGGGCCCAGCGGCGGGCCTCGCAGCCGACGTCCCCGAGCCGGCGCGGAACGACGGACTCCGGCTCGCCGAGGACGGACCGGTACCGGGCGGCGGCGGACCGGGATCTCGGCGAACGGACCATCGCCTGCCAGCGCTTGTTGGCCTCCCGCATGTCCGCGATCGACGCGCCCAGCGCCCGGCGGGCGCCCTCGACCAGATCCGGGTTGTGGTCGGCCATACGGCGCAGCAGCACCAGCTGGAAGTCCAGATCCATGCCCTCATGGTGCACGGTCTGCCTCCCGGCCATTGCCCGGGCAACTCTCCATGACTAGCCTGTGTTCGTCATGCCGATCGTCTGTTGATATCTCGAACATCTCGACATCGAGGTGTCGAACGGGCGCTTAGACCCAAGGGAGGGGGCCGGACGTGGGACGCCTCGTGCCTGCCGTGACCCGGGCTCTCGACATTCTTGAGCTGTTCCTCGACGGGGACGGTACGCTCTCCGCCCCCGACATCGTGCGCAAGCTCCAGCTGCCGCGCACCACCGTGCACGAGCTGGTCACCACGCTCGCCGCACGCTCGTACATCGTGCCCGTGCCGGGCCAGCCCGGACGCTACCGGCTCGGCGTACGCCCGTACCAGCTCGGCAGCCGCTACGCCGAGCAGCTCGACCTGGCCGCCGAGGGCCAGCAGGTGGCCCGCTCGGTCGCCGAGACCTGCGACGAGACGGTCCACGTGGCGATCCTGGAGGGCACCGACGTCATATACATCGCCAAGGTCGACTCCACGCACGCCGTCCGCATGGTCTCGGCCGCCGGCCGCCGCCTGCCGGCCCACTGCACCTCGGTCGGCAAGATGCTGCTGGCCTCGCTGCCCGAGCAGGAGCTGGCGGCGCGGATCCCGGACGGCGCCGAGCTGACCGCGATGACGCCCAACAGCATCACCGACCCCGCCGTACTGCGCGAGGCGCTGGCCGAGATCCGGCGGCACGGCATCGCGGTGGAGAGCCGCGAGTCCAACCCGGACGTCAGCTGTGTGGCCGCCCCGGTCCGCGACCGCACCGGCCAGGTCGTTGCCGCTCTCTCCGTCTCGGTCCCCATGATCCGCTGGAGCGACGAGCGCCGGGCCGAGCTGGAGCAGCTGGCGGCGAAGGGCGCGGCCGAGCTGTCCGAGCGGCTGGGCCACCGGGGCACGGCGTGAGCGGCGGATACGAGGTCGCGGTACGGGCGGCGGCGCAGCTGGGCGAGGGCCCGACCTGGGACCCGGCCACGGGCCGGCTGATCTGGCTCGACATCCTGGGCATGCGCGTCCACACCTACGACCCCGCCACGGGCCGGCGTACGGTACGGACGACGGAGCAGCACGTGGGCGCGGTCAAGCCCCGGGAGGGCGGCGGCCTGGTGCTCAACCTCCGGGACGGCGTGGGCCTCCTGGACCCCGACGGCACGTTCCGCTGGCTGCACCACGAGCCGGTCCCCGGCCGCCGCGCGAACGACGCCGCCGTGGCGCCCGACGGCTCGCTGTGGGCGGGCACGATGCGCTACGACGAGACACCGGGCGGCGGCACGCTGACCCGGCTGACCGGCGACGGTACGGCGCAGACGGTGCTGTCCGACGTCACGGTCAGCAACGGCACGGGCTGGAGCCCCGACGGCCGGCTCATGTACTACGTCGACACCCCGACCCGGCGGGTGGACGTCTTCGACCACGACGGCGAACGGGTCCATGGCCGGCGGCCGTTCGTGGAGATCGAGAAGGGCGCGGGTCTCCCCGACGGTCTGACGGTCGACGCGGAGGGCTGCGTGTGGGTGGCGCTGTGGGACGGGGGAGCGGTGCGGCGCTATACGCCTTCCGGCGAGCTGGACCGGGTGATCGGCTTGCCGACGCCTCGTACGACCGCGTGTGCGTTCGGCGGCGCCGACCTGACCGACCTGTACATCACGACGGCCCGTACAGGTCTTTCGGCCCCGCATCCCCTGTCGGGTTCGGTACTGGTGGTACGGGGAGCCGGACAGGGCCTGCTCCAACCGGCATTCAAGGGCTGACCTTTTGAGGGGGTTCGCTGCAGTTCCCTGAGGGGCGCGGGGAACTGCGCGACCAGCCCACCACGCACCCGCAGTCGAAAGTCGGCCTAAACCCCCGCAGCCTTTCGCTCCTCCGCAGTCAACGGCGGTCCCTCCAAAGGCGGCCTCAACGGCCCCACCGCCGCCGCCAGCAAGACCCGCGGAGCGAGCAGCACCTCTGCCCCCCGCTCCAGTGATGTCACGTCGGTCACCCGGCGGGCCACGCGGCCGTTGCCCGTCGCGGTGTACAGCAGGCGGCCGACGTACGCGGACACGAGCCGGTCCCGCACGGTGGGGCCGGAGGCCGTCGCGCCGGGGTAGAACACGTCCTGCCCGAGCGCCAGGTCCCACGCCGCGCGCACCGGGCGGGCGACGGCCCGCTGCACGCGGCGCGCCAGCCCCGGCGTGCCCCAGCCGTGCCGCCGTATCACCTCGCGGAGCAGCACCGCGCTCTGCGCGGCGACCGCCAGACCGTGGCCGTAGACCGGGTTGAACACGGCGAGCGCGTCACCGAGGACGGTGAAGTTCTCGGGCCACACCGGCATCCGCTCGTAGAAGTGGCGCCGGTTGACGGTGGAGCGGGTCACCGACACGTCGGACAGCGGCTCGGCGCGCTCCAGCAGTTCGCCGAGCAGCGGATGCCGCAGCCGCTCCCGGGCGAAGGGGAGGAACTCCTCGTTCGTGGCGGAGGGTTCGCCGCCCCGGGTGCCGCACAGGGTGACGATCCACCGGCCCTGCTCGATGGGCAGCAGGAAGCCCGACCGGCCCGGTCCGTCGCCGTGCGGATCGGGCTGCACATTGATCACCGGGAAGCTGTCCCAGGTCGCCTCGGGGGCGCGGAAGAGGCGGCTGGCATACACCACGCCCGGGTCGATCTCCCGGTGCTCCGGCGCGGGCAGCCCGAGGTCCGCCAGCCATCGCGTGGCCCGGGACCCGCGCCCGGTGGCGTCGACCACGAGGCCGGCGGGCAGGGTGCGCTCGGCGCCGTCCCGTGTGCGCAGCCGTACGCCGGTGACCGCGGCGTCGGTGCCGGTGAGGCCGAGGGCCTCGGTGCGGTCGACGAGGTCGATCCGCGGATCGGCGAGGACCTGTCCGCGGACGGTGGCGTCCAGCAGGTCCCGGCCGGCCAGGATCACATGGTGGGACTCGGGCCAGCGGCGGAACCAGCCCTGCGCGGAGAGGGCGACCATGCCCGTGGTGACCGGATGCCGCCGCCCCCCGGCGGCCTGGAGCGCCCCGGTGATCCCCGGCAGCAGCCGCTCCACGGCCCGTACCCCGCCCGACCACAGCATGTGGGCGTGCCGGGCCTGCGGCAGCCCCTTGCGGGGTTCGGGGCCCTCGGGCAGCGCGTCGCGCTCGACGATCACGACCCGGTCGGCACAGTCGGCGAGCGCGCGGGCCGCGAGCATGCCGGTGTGGGATCCCCCTAGGACCACGGCGGTTCTGAAGGGGGAGGGGCGGTCAGTCATGGACGGGCACGCTCTCTGCCGGGGCGGCCGCGTGGGCGCGTACCGCCATGATGTCGTCGGGGTGGCGGAGGGCTTGGGACACGGCCTGGATCTCCTGGAGCAGATACGCCGTGTCGGGACCTGACGCGGAGTCGGCGCCGTCGGTCCGTGGCGGGCGCGCGCCGCCGGCCGCGTCCAGCAGGGTCACGGCGGCGGCCAGGGCCCTGGCCCGGTCGGGGCAGAAGCCGAGGGCGAGGGCGGCGTCGTACGAGCGTGTGCGCAGGTTCTCGTCCAGGTGCCGGGAGAGTTGCAGCAGGGCGTCGCGGATGAAGGTCTCGCGGCGGATCAGCCGCAGTTCGGCGGGGGCTTGCGGGGCGAAGGGCTCGCGCTCTCCCGTGACCGTGCGCATCAGCTGGTAGAGGGGGCCCAGGGAGCGGTGGCGCAGCCTGACGTTCCACCGTTCGTGCAGATACTGGCCGACGTGCGGGACGATGAAGCCCACCGCGACCAGGGTGGCGGACACGCACGCGCCCGCCGGGGCCACATCGGTGCTCAGCCAGTCCAGGTCGTGGCCGGTCCAGCGGGCCACGACGGCGGTGAGTTTGGCCGCGTCGAAGAACAGGTTCGTGGCGTAGCCGACGCCCAGCAGTCCGAGCCCCCAGCGCAGCCAGGCGTCGAGGCCGTCGGTGCGGATCCAGTTCCAGATCAGCCGGGCCGTGATCGAGCACGCCACGGTGTGCGCGACGAGGTAGAGGAGGATCTCCTCGCGCATGAAGGGAGTGGTGGCGTAGTACGTGTCGAGGTCGCGCAGCCGCTCCACGGGCACGTCGGCGAGCGCGAACAGCGCCCACAGGGCGACGACCACGCCCGCGTAGACGGACACCACCCAGCGGGTCACCCGGCGGGTCTGGGCCGAGCGGTCGGAACGGCCGTTGCGCCAGGCGATGATGAGCAGCAGCCAGGACGCGCAGAGCGCGGTGAGCAGGGAGTACACCCAGGGTGCCGAGATGTTCGGCACCCCGGTGACCCGGTTGGTCCAGGCGATGGTCCGCGGGGACGCGAAGACGAACACCGCGCAGGCGAACAGCAGCAGACCGCCGACGGCGCGCAGCATCGGGTCCCGCCACATCTTGATGATGCTGGGCAGCTTGATCGCCAGGGCGGCGGTCAGGACGGCCGTGGGGATCCAGAAGGAGACGGAGACGTCGCTGAGGGATCCCGGGGAATGGAGCGCCAGGGTCGAGGAATCGAGCGCCAGGGTCACCGGTCGGCCTCTCGTTTTCTGGGCGCTCCGTTCGCTTCGTCGCGTCCGCGATAGCCGAGGGTCCGTTGCACCGGGCTGAGGGAACGTTGCGCCTGGCCTTGGGGAGCGCCGGTGGCGGAGTCGGTCAGGTGGGGCCGGAACAGGGTGGCCAGGCGGTGCCCGAAGTCGTCCGCCTCGGCCTCGTCGGCCTCCCGGGAGCCGTTGCGGGCGGCCACTGTGAGGGGCATGCCGCGCCAGCCGGGCGCGTCGGCGAGCGCGCGGGCCGCCGCGTCCCCGGCCAGGTGGTGGTGCCGGTGCCCGGCGTGCAGATGCCACAACTCATGGCCCAGTATGACAAGTTGCTGTACCGCCTCGGCCCGCTCCTCCACGATCACCAGGTCGAAGTCGGCGAACTCCACCCACAGCCCGGTGACTTCGATCTCGTCCGGGAAGCGCTCGAAGCGCAGCTCGACCGGCCGTCCGCCGCGCCGTGCGCTCATCTCCTCGCACAGGGCCCGGCACACCTCTCGTACGCCGGCGGGCGCCG
>NZ_CM002285.1:6782476-6789739 GCF_000497445.1 Streptomyces roseochromogenus subsp. oscitans DS 12.976
CCCGCGATGCCCATGCCTCCCCCTTCTGGCCGCCGCTGTGGAGCCCGTCCGAGGGTACGCGCCCGGGTGTGTGCGCGTCATGCGATCCGGCGAGCGTCGTTCAACGGGTAACGACCCGGTGAGACTTGTGTCCGGCCTCATGAGCTTGTGTCCGACCCATTGACGCGGAAGCGCTTCGAATCTACGGTCTCGCCCAGCTGGTCAATGTGATCGCCCCGATCATGACCGAGCCGGGCGGCCCGGCCTGGCGGCAGACGACGTTCTTCCCGTTCGCGCAGGCGTCGAGGTGCGGCCGGGGCGAGGTGCTCGACGTGCGGGTGGACTCGCCGACGTACGAGACGCGGAAGTACGGCGAGACGGATCTGCTGCACGCCTCGGCCGTCCGCGCGGCCGACGGCACGGTCACCGTGTTCGCCGTCAACCGCAGCCGGACGGACGCCCTGCCACTCGAAGTCACCCTCACCGGAATGGAGTTGACGACCGTCGCCGAGCACAGCGCGCTCGCCGACGCCGATCCCGACGCCCGTAACACCCTCGACGACCCCGGGCGGGTCGCCCCGCACCCGGTCGAGGGCACCACCGTGGCGGACGGCACCCTCACCGCCGTACTGGAGCCACTGTCCTGGAACGTGATCAGACTGGCGTGACCGGCAGTCCTCCCGTCGCTCTGCCGAGCAGCGTCAGGCTCACCTTCCCCGGCCCCGACAGCGTGGTGAACTCCGAGAGGACCGCCAGCGCGAGGGTGTTGGTGCCCCGGGTGCGCAGGACGCCGTTCGGCAGGACGAAGGTGTGCTGCGGGCCCACGTTGTTGATGTACTGGCCCATGTTCCAGCCGTTGAGGAAGATCTGCGCCCGGTAGGCGCGGTACGGGTCGTCCTCCAGGGTCAGGCCGATCGACGCGTCGATGTCCGCCGGGACCGAGAGCCGGAAGGTGGTCCGGTACCAGGTCACGCCCTGGTACCGGGCGGCACGCGGGAAGGCCGTCTTCTCCCAGTCGTGGTCCCGGAAGCCGGGCAGATGCCAGCCCTCCCGCTCGCCGTACAGGCCCCCGTTGTTCATCGGGCCGCGCACGGGGTCGGGGGCCTTCTCGCCCTGGATCCGCCAGCTCACCGAAGGGGAAGCCCCCTTGAAGGAGGCCGCCGTCAGGCCACGGGCCGCCTTGTGGGTGTCGAGGCCCTTGCCGTCCTGGTCGTGCTGCATACGCCGTACGAGCACGGACAGCACATGCCGGCCGGGGGAGCGCAGCGCCTCCCGCACGGGGAAGGCGGCGGTCGCCGTCCAAGTCCCCTGCCTGGTGGTCGTGTTCTTGTCCGGTACCGGCATCCGGTGGGTGCCCAGCGGTTCGCCGTCCAGCCAGGCCATCAACAGGCCCTGGGTGCCGGTGCTGTAGGCGAGCGAGATCTCCTCCAGGCCGGTGGAGTCGGTGAAGGTGCCCCGGTACCAGACGTCTCCGTAGTGGAAGCCGTAGTCGTCGGCGAAGAGGACCGGCCCGCCGTCGGGGACGGGCGTGGTGCTGAACGACGACTTCTTGTCCGCCGCCTTCCAGCCCGAGTCGTCGAAACTGGGCCCGACCTCCGGGTTCTCCGTGCGCATCCGCCAGCCGCCCAGCCCGGGCAGCCTCACCTCGGGGACGGCAGGCAGCATGCCGGTGGTCATCAGGCTGCCGGACAGCGTCACCCGGGTGGGCAGTCTGCGCCCGTTCCACACCAGGGTGTCGATGCCGCGCGGCCCCCACACCTCCATGCTCGTCGTGTTCGTGACGTCACCCGTCAAGTGGACCTCGGAGCCGCGCAGTTCGACATGGCGCAGCAGCGCCGGGCCGTACACCAGCAGGGTCCCGGACGGGGTGTCGTACGGGAACACGCGTACGGCGGTGGCGTCGTCGGCGAAGAGCAGCAGCAGCGGCGTCTCGGTCTCGCCCTTCTGCACCAGCACCCGGGTCAGTCCGCCCTGGCCGAGCGGCGTGTTCACATGCAGTTCGTCGGCGCCGTCGAAGGCCCAGGCGGCCTCGGGGTCCAGCCGCATGACGTCCGGCTCGGCCCGGCACTTCAGCACCAGCTCGGTCATCTCGCCGCGGCGGCCCGAGAACAGCGCGATGTCCTGCCGCCCCGCCGTCACGCACAGCACGGGCTCGGCGGTGGCGTACTTGAGGGTCCGCCTGCCCAGCCTCAGCCCGGTCGTCAGCAGCCTGGCGTCCTTGCCGGGCACGGTGATCCGCACCCGGCCGGCGTCGGTCGGCAGATCGGTGGTGACCGCGTGCGAGCCGTCGTTGCGGGCTACGTAGACATGGGCGCCGGTGTCCGGGTTGGTCAGGTGGTAGACCTTCAGGCCCTCGGCGTGCACGTCCGCCGCCCGGTCCAGCTTGGCGAAGTCGGGAACGCGCTGCAGGAGATGGCCGAGCTGGTGCATCGGGGCGATCTTGCCGGTGACGTTCCGGGCCTCGTCGATGGCGGCGCCGTAGTCGTACGACGTGTAGACGACCGGCGCGGGCAGCCAGCCCCAGGAGGTCCCGCCGAAGGTCATGTACACGTTGTGCAGGGTGAGCCCGTTGGCGAGGTTGGTGAGGTAGAAGCGGCGCTCGTAGGCGGCGTCCCGGGTGCGCCGAGACTCGGCGTACCCCTTGCCGTCGAACCAGGCCCCGCCCCACGGGTCGAACCAGCCGCCGCCGAACTCGGGCACGAAGCCGGGCGTGGACGGTGAGGCGCCGGCCCCGCCCTTCGCCCCGCCGGGCCCGAACGTCCCCCAGTCCGGCGGAGTCTGGGACGGCGACGGATACCCGTCGAAGCCGTACAGCCAGCCGCCCTTCTCGCCGCCGGTGTCGAACGACCCGGGCACCCAGTAGCCGTTGCGCCCCTTGTCGTTGTGGAACAGCGGCACGTCGATGCCGTCCGCCCGCACCTTCTTGTACAGGTGGGACATGTACGCCCGGCCGGTCTCGTCGGTGTGGGCGTCGTACTCGTTCTCGATCTGGTACAGCAGGATCGTGCCGTTGCCCTGCGTGAACAGGTGCTTGCGGGCGATCCGGTTCACCTGGGTCAGCCACGCGTCGACGTGCCCCAGATACGCCGGGTCGTCGGTCCGGGCCGTGCCCTTGGCCGCGGTCAGCCAGCCGGGGAAGCCGCCGCCGTCCACCTCGGCGTTGATGTACGGGCCGGGCCGCAGGATGACGTACAGGCCGGTCTCGGCGGCCATGCGCAGGAACAGGTCCAGGTCCCGGACGCCGGTGAAGTCGTACCGGCCGGGTGCGGGGGAGTGGTAGTTCCAGGCCACGTAGATGCTCACGGCGTTGTAGCCGTGGGCGCGCATCTTCTGCAGCACGTCCCGCCACAGGGAGGGGCTCGGCAGCCGGAAGGGATGCATCTCGCCGGACCACACGACCAGCCGTCTGCCGTCCACGAGCAGCGAGTACCGGTCGTAGCCGATGGTGTGCCGCTCGCCGTCGGCGCTCGGCGGGGCGGGCGCCGGGCCGGTCGGCACGCTGTGTGCCGCGTATGCCGAGGGCGCCCCGGTGCCGTCGCTGCCGCCCAGGGCGAGCCCGAGGGCGGTCGAGCCGGCCAGGGCACTGAAATTTCGTCTGCTGAGCGCCAAGGTTGGATCCTCCCGGGCGATCTTACGGGGCGCGGGCGAAGGCCATTCTCCATGCGGCGACGTCCCACAACGGATTCATGAGGATCTCGGCACGGGCGGATTACGCGGTACGGGCGGTACTGGAGTTGGCCGTACGGCAGGGTAACGACCCCCGTGAAGGCGGAGGAAATCGCCGCCGCGCAGGGCATCCCGCACAAGTTCCTGGAAGGGATCCTGGGCGATCTGAGGCGGGCCGGGATCGTCGACAGCCGGCGGGGCGGAGGCGGCGGCTACCGGCTGGCGCGGGACGCGGCCGACGTCACGGTCGCGGATGTGATCCGGGCGGTGGACGGCCCGATCGTGCCGGTCCGCGGCGGACGCCCCACGGGCCTCGCCTACACCGGCAACGCTCAGCCCCTGCTCCCCACAGCGCGATACACAGATGTGAACGGCCGGTTGTGAATGGCCGGAGTTGTATCTCCCGGGGGTGAGCGGGGCTTTCTACGATGCGGAGCGCTTCACAGGCTCCACACAGACCCCCCACACCCGACCATGGGAGAAATCATGGCTGGTGGACTCCTCCTGAGCGGTGCCGTGGCGGCGCTGCTCTCCACCGCGATACCCGCTCAGAGACCCGCCGGTGGCCCGATCGACAACCCGCCCCCGGACAAGATCGTCATCGATGTGGCGACGGTGAACGGCTCCGGCTGCCCCGAGGGCACCGCGGCGGTCGCCGTCTCACCGGACAACACCGCCTTCACGGTGACCTACAGCAGCTACCTGGCCCAGGCCGGCGGCAACTCCGACCCCACGGCCTTCCGCAAGAACTGCCAGCTGAACCTGGTGGTCCACGTCCCCCAGGGCTTCACCTACGCCATCGCCAGCGCCGACTACCGCGGCTTCCTGTCCCTGCAGCCCGGCGCGAGCGCGACCCAGAAGGCCTCGTACTACTTCCAGGGCTCCCCGAACACCGTGCCCAAGAGCCATCCCTTCAACGCCCCCTTCAATGACAACTGGGAGGCCACCGACAGCACGGACTGGGCCCAGCTGGTCTGGGCGCCCTGCGGGGTCCTGCGGAACTTCAACATCAACACCGAGCTGCGGGTGAACGCGGGCACCACCAATCCCGACAAGGTCAGCTTCATGACCATGGACTCGACGGACGGTGACATCAGCACGGTGTACCACCTGGCGTGGAAGCAGTGCCCGAGCGCGTAGGGCGACTCCCGCCACGCCGGTCACTCCGAGTAGGCGATGACTTTCGCCGGTTCTGGCCGGTTCACGCCAGCGAACCGTCATCCATCGGTTGACCTGCGGAAACGTTAGACCAGGAGTGATGCCGATCAGGGGAGCGCGAGAGGCGCACTGTGAGTCCATGGACTGCCTTCGCGCGCCCCTGATGTGGTTACTCAACGTAAGCGAGGCTCTGCTAGTTCTGTGTACGCAGCGTGACGACAGCAGTTCGTTGCGACCTACGTGCATGAAAGACGAGGTAGAGCCATGCCCCTCGACACAGTGACAGCACCGGCGGCGGGCCCGGAGTCGGAGCAGCGGCAGCAGGAGCAGCAGAGCCTCAGCACCGCGGCGGCGCGCAATCTCGCCACCACCACCAAGTCCGAACCCCAGATGCAGGGCATCACCTCCCGCTGGGCGACCCGCATGCTGCCCTGGGTGAACGTGCCCGGCGCAACCTACCGGGTCAACCGCCGTCTCTCCTACACCGTCGGCGACGGCCGCGTGACCTTCGTGAAGACCGGCTCCAAGGTCCAGGTGGTCCCCGCCGAACTGGGTGAACTGCCCCTGCTGCGCGGCTTTTCCGACGCCGACGTGCTCGGCGCGCTGGCCGACAAGTTCGTGCAGAAGGAGTACGCGCCGGGCGATCTCATCGTGCAGGCGGGCCGCAAGGCCGACCAGGTGTTCCTGATCGCGCACGGCAAGGTCGAGAAGATCGGCGAGGGTCCGTACGGCGAAGAGGCCGTGATCGGGCTGCTGGCCGACGGGGACACCTTCGGCGGCCGGGTGATGTCCGGCCAGGCCAAGAAGTGGGAGTTCACGGCCCGTGCCGCGACCGCCACGACCGTCCTCGCGCTGCCGATGACCGCGTACAAGGCGGTGGCCGACCGCCACGAGGCACTGCGCGCGCATGTGCGGCACATCAGCTCCAACGGGCACCGCAAGCTGAACCGGTCCGGTGAGGCGGCGATCGAGCTCAGCTCGGGGCACGTGGGCGAGGAGACCCTGCCGCAGACCTTCGCCGACTACGAAGCCGAGCCGCGCGAGTACGAGTTGAGCGTGGCGCAGACGGTGCTGCGGGTGCACAGCAGGGTGGCCGACCTCTTCAACGAGCCGATGAACCAGACCCAGCAGCAGTTGCGGCTGACCATCGAGGCGCTGCGCGAGCGGCAGGAGTACGAGCTGATCAACAACGAGGAGTTCGGCCTGCTCAACAACGCCGACTTCGACCAGCGGATCTCCACCTTCTCGGGCCCGCCGGCCCCGGACGACATGGACGAGCTGCTGAGCATGCGGCGCAAGACCCGCTGTTTCCTCGCCCACCCCAAGGCGATCGCCGCGTTCGGCCGCCAGTGCAACAAGCGGGGCATCTACTTCGGCGGCATCGAACTGAACGGCAACCACCTGCCCGCCTGGCGCGGGGTGCCGCTGCTGCCGTGCAGCAAGATCCCGATCAGCGAGCACGGCACGACGTCGATCATCGCCATGCGTACCGGTGAGGACGACCAGGGCGTCATCGGCCTCTACCAGACCGGTATCCCGGACGAGGTCGAGCCCGGCCTGAACGTCCGCTTCATGGGCATCAACGAGCAGGCGGTCATCTCCTACCTGGTCAGCACCTACTACTCGGCGGCCGTCCTGGTGCCCGACGCCCTCGGCATCCTGGAGAACGTCGAGATCGCCCGCACGAACGGGAGCTGACGACGGTGTCGTTGATCTCCCGGGTCACGGCTCCTGCCGGGTCCCACGACACGGCGGGCCTGGTACGGGCCCTGCTGTCGGCCGGGACCTCCCCGCCGACGGCCGGGCCCGCCCCGCCGGTGGCCGGGTCCGCCTCCCACGAGCCGCGCCTGCCTTCGGGCCGCACCGGCCCAGGCACCTCGTCGTCCCACATCCCCACGGAACCGTCCCCCACCCCACCCCGAACGGCCGCACTCCCTCTGCCCCTGCCCACCCCAGCAGTCGCCCACCAGCCGACAGCGGTCCAACCGCCGGTGACGGCGCATCCGCCGACGGCAGTGCCTGCGTCGCAGGGGGCGCGTCTGGCGGCGGCGGTGAAATCGCCGGAGGCGGTGCCTTCACCGGAGGGGGCACGGCCGTCTGAGGCCGGGAAGTCACCGGCGGCCGGGCATGCGCCGACGGCCGGGAATTTGCCGACGGCCCTGCAAGCACCGTCGGTTGGGGCCCCTTCTGGGGCTGGGCAGGTGCCGTCGGTCGGTGGCCCTTTGGCGGCCGGGGACGTGCCGTCGGCCGGGAGTCCTTTCGTGGCCGGGGACGTGTCGGGGGCTGTGCGTTCGCCGGCGGAGGTGCCGTTGTCAGGGGATGCGGGTCGGCCGGTGCTGGTCCAGTTGCCGACTGGTCCCACCGGTCTCGGTACGTCGGCGGCGGCCCTTGCCCTCGCCGGTTCCGGCACCCCGGCGGCAGCGCGCGCCCGCGTCGGTCGTGACGCCTCGGCGGTGGGCC
>NZ_CM002285.1:6790944-6800175 GCF_000497445.1 Streptomyces roseochromogenus subsp. oscitans DS 12.976
GTCCGCCCGCCGTGCGGGACGACCCCGCCCTGGGGGAGAGCGTCACCGAGCGGCTGGTGGAATGGACTGAGGAGATCGGGATCTATCCGGGGCGGTCGGGCGAGATCCGCAAGGCCGACTTCGGGCGGCTCGTCATGCTGGCCCACCCCGAGTCCGACGACCCCGACCGGCTGCTCGCGGCTGCCAAGTGCGCGCTGTCGGAGTGGGCCGTGGGCGGCCACTACGCGGAGGATCTGGGCCAACGGCTCGCCGACGCCCGCTCGGTGATCGACCAGTCCCACCTCCCGCTCGGCTACGCCCCCAGCTCGAAGAGGTCGGTCACGGCGGACCCGGTCATGCGGGCCCTGCGGGACAGCCTGCGCAACCTCCGTACGTACGCGACGACATCACAGGTGCGCCGGCTCCGCCACGAGCTGGGCATCATGCTCGACGCCTGCGACCAGGAGGGCCGCTGGCAGTCCTCCGGGCACGTCCCGCCCGTCGGGGAGTTCTTGATGCACCGGCACGAGAACAGCTTCGTACCGCGCATGGTGCTCATCGACGCGATCGCCGGATACGAGGTGCCCTACGGCGAGTTCTCCGACCCCCGCGTACGGCGTGCCCTCACCAAGGCGGGCACCGCCGGCGTGCTCGTCAACGACCTCTACTCCATGGCCAAGGAGGACCCGGCGGACTTCAGCCTGCCCCGGCTGATCGCCGCCGAGGACGGCTGCTCGCCGGCGGAGGCCGTCGACCGCACCGTCGGCATCCACAACGAGCTGATGCTCACCTTCGAGGCCGAGGCGGCCGCGCTCGCCCGGACCGGCTCCCCGGAACTGCGCCGCTTCCTGGCCGGCACCTGGGCCTGGCTCGGCGGCAGCCGTGAGTGGCACGCGGGCAGCGGCCGCTCCCACGAGGCCCCGTCGCCCGAGAGCGCGTCCCACGAGCCCGCGCCCGAGCCCGCGCCCGAGCCCGCGCCCGAGCCCGCCGCCTGACCCGAGCGCGCGGCCCCTGCGCGCGTTCCCCACCCCGCTTCACGTAAGGAACATCCATGTCCAAGATCTCCACCCAGATGGAAAGCATCGCCATGCGCGATGTCCTGCGCACCGAATACCAGAAGTCGGTCGCGGAGTACTGGAACAAGGAGAAGGACCCAGTCAACATCAAGCTCGGCGAGGTCGACGGCCTCTACCACCACCACTACGGCCTCGGCGAATGGGACCCCTCGGTCCTCGCCGGCCCGCCCGAGACCCGCGACCAGCGCATCATCGAGGAGCTGCACCGCCTGGAGTCGGCACAGGCCGAGGTACTCCTCGACCACCTCGGCGACATCACCCCGGACGACCGGCTGCTGGACGCCGGTTCCGGCCGCGGCGGCACCAGCTTCATGGCCAACGCCCGCTTCGGCTGCCACATGGACGGCGTCAGCATCTCCGAGCAGCAGATCGACTTCGCCAACGAGCAGGCGCGGCAGCGCGGCGTGACCGACAAGGTCCGCTTCCACTTCCGCAACATGCTCGACACCCGTCTGGAGACCGGATCCCGCCGGGCGATCTGGACCAACGAGACGACCATGTACGTCGACCTGTTCGAACTCTTCGCCGAGTTCTCGCGCCTGCTGGAGTACGGCGGACGCTATGTCTGCATCACCGGCTGCTCCAACGACGTCACCGGTATGCGCTCCAAGGCCGTCAGCCGGATCGACGAGCACTACACCTGCAACATCCACCCGCGCAGCGAGTACTTCAGGGCCCTCGCCGCGAACGACCTCGTGCCGATCCAGGTGGTGGACCTGACCCCGGACACGATCCCCTACTGGGAGCTGCGCGCCAAGTCCTCGGTGGCTACCGGCATCGAGGACCCGTTCCTCACCGCCTACAAGGAGGGCAGCTTCCACTACCTGCTCATCGCGGCCGACCGGATCTGACGTTACGGCGTGCGGGCCCATGGACGCATGATCGTGGGCCTGCACGCGCTCCCCGGGTGCTTCCCGAGCCCCGTGTCGGGGCTCTCGGCGGTGCCGTTGACTTTGTTGGATGGGAGACGACATGAGAACAGATCGCCCTTGGGCCAAGGCCGTTGTCATCGGTGGCAGCTACGCGGGCCTGGTGACCGCACGCGTCCTGGCCGACTTCTTCCGCGAGGTCATCCTGGTGGAACGGGACGCCGTGGACGAGGACACCGGCGTCCATCCGGGCGCTCCGCAGGGCTATCACGCACACGCGATGCTCGCCAAGGGAGGTCAGATCCTGGAGCGGCTGTTCCCGGGGCTGCGCGACGAGTTGCGCGCGGCGGGAGCGCCGGTGTTCGACTACGGAGAGGGTATCGACTTCCTGCTGCCCGTCGGACTCGCGCCACGGCGGCGTACGGGCGTCCGCATCCAGACCTTCACCCGCGACGAGCTGGAACGCCGCCTGCGCCGCAAGGTGCTCGCGCTTCCCCAGGTCACACTGGTGCCGTCCACCCAGTGCACGGGCCTGACCCGGGACCCCTCGGGCCGGGTGACCGGCGTGACATGCCGCTCGCAGCACACGGACGCCTCGGACCCCGCGGCCGCGGAACCCTTCGAGCTGGCCGCCGATCTGGTCATCGACGCCTCCGGACGGACCAGCTCCCTGACGGACTGGCTGGGCGCGATGGGGATCACGGTGCGGCCCAAACGGACCGTGAAGGCGAAGGTCACGTACACGTCGATGAACTTCGACCGGCCGCACACGAGTCAGCCCGGCCACCCGGACTACTACGTCGCCTACCAGATGCTGTTCGCCCCCAGCGTGCCCCGGGCCGGGGTCCTGCTCGCCGTGGAGCGCAACCGCTGGACCTGCTCGCTGTTCGGGTTCCAGGACCAGCCGCCGATCGACGACGAGGGATATCTGAAGTTCGCCGAGAGCCTGCAGAACCCGCGCCTCGCCGAGCAGATCGGCCGGCGCACCGCCCAGGAGCCCACCCGGCGCTACACCAACGCCGACAACCAGTGGCGGCTCTATCACACCGTCAAGGACTGGCCGGACCGCCTGCTCGCCGTCGGCGACGCCGTCTGCGTCTTCAACCCCGTCTACGGCCAGGGTCTGACGGTGGCGGCGATGGAGGCGGAGCTGCTGCAGGGCATGCTGAAGCGGCACAGCGCGTCGGGGCGGCTGGACGGCCTCGCCGGCGGTTTCCAGAAGAAGGTGGGCCGCTTGGTGCTGGGCCCATGGACGCTGTCCACCAACTCGGACCTGATGTGGAACCCGGAGGGTCAGCCCCTCGCCGCGCGCTTCGCCCACTGGTACAACACGCGTCTGTTCCACGTGGCGGTGAAGGACGCGGCCGTATGGGCGAGGTTCGTACGCGTGGTGAACATGGTGGCCTCACCGGCCGTCCTGTTCCACCCCCTGGTGGCCCTGAAGGTCCTGACGGTCACTCCCCGGCGTACGTGACGAACGCCGACCAGGCGGTGGGGGAGAGGGCGAGCTGAGGGCCTTCCTTGGCCTTGGAGTCGCGGACGTGGATGGTGGCCGGGCAGACGGCCACCTCTACGCAATCGTCTCCGGAGCCGCTGCTGTACGTCGACTTCCGCCAGTTCAGGGCGACCTCGATGCAGTCGCCGTCTCCGCTGCTGGAGTAGCTCGACTTGAGCCAGTTCAGGGCGACTTCGACGCAGTCACCGGAACCGCTGCTGCTGTAGCTGCTCTTGAACCACGCGAGTTCGGAGGTGCTCATAGGTCTCCTCGGATCCGTTGCAGCAGGCTCACCGAGTCCTGAAGCGGCAGAGCCTGTGAACGCATCCTGGCATACCGGCCGTAGAGACGGCTGACCACCTTTGCGTCGGAGAGGAGCATTCCGCACTCCGGTGCTTCCAAGTAGGCGAACCACTTGTTGCTCGGGTCCTCCAGAAGTTGCATGGGCCCGTGCAGTCCAGCGTGTGACTCTCGCGCCAAGGGCATGATCTGGAGTTCGACGTTCCGCAACTGCGCGATCTCCAGCAGCTGGTCGACGGACTCACGCGTGATATCCACGCCTCCGGTACCACGGAGAAGTACCTGTTCCTCGATGATGAAGCTGAAGGCGCTGTTCTGGCGCTCCCGCAGCAGCCGCTGGCGGTTGGCCCGAGCAACCCAGTTGGCCTCGATCTGTTCGTCGGTCAGGATCGGCAACTCGTCCATGAACAGCTGACGTGCGTATGCCTCTGTCTGTAGCAGTCCCGGAATCATTCGGCACTCGTAGGTGTAGAGACTGATCGCCTGCTTCTCCAGCCCCGCCCACCGTCGGAACCAAGAAGCCAGCCCCGCCTCTCGCTCCAGATGCTCCGCCGCCCTCCTCAACGCTCCCGTGTTTCCCAGTGCCTTCTCCGCCGCCTCCACGAAGTCCGGGTCCGGCATCCTCCTCCCCAACTCGATGGATGCGACCGTGTGTTTGGAGAACCCCACAAGGTCCCCGAGTTCCTCCCTGCTCAGCCCGTGATACTCCCGGAGGGCCTGCAAGACCGCCCCGAACGTCCGCAAACTGCCCGACGACTCCGGCTCACCGCCGTTTCCCGTACCCATGCCGCACATGGTTACGACCTGTCACAAGTACTGTCCAGAACGTGACCGCGTACGCTGCGCGAGCGTACGCGGGCCGAACCTGGTGAAGTGCCGTTCACATCAACCACATTGGGCCCCATGACCGCACCACCCCTCCCCACCCACACCGTCACTCAGCGCCTCAGTTCCACCCCGCGCGGCGCCCGCCTGGCAAGGCATCTCACATTGGCCCAGCTGGACACCTGGGGCATCCCGCACGGCACCGACACCGCCGAGGCGGTCGCGGCGATCGTCGCCGAGCTGGCCGCGAACGCCGTCACCCACGGGCGCGTACCCGGCCGGGACTTCGAACTGCGGCTGGTCCGGCTGGTCGGGAGCATCCGCGTCGAGGTGAGTGACACGTACGACGAACGACGGCCGCCCGGGCCCGAGGACGTGACCGAGCCCGCGCCGCTCGCGGAGGCGGGGCGTGGGCTCGTGCTGGTGGACGCGTTGGCCGATCGGTGGGAGGTGGTCGACCGCGACCCGCCCGGCAAGACCGTGCGGGCCGAGGTCGACATGCCGCCGTGGCTCAGTCGGAGACTCCGCGTGCGAAGAGGCTGAACGTCAGCAATGCCGTCGCCGTGAAGTCGTCGGCCGCCTCGACGGTCTGCCAGGCGCCGACGTGGTCCCGGTAGCCGCCCCCGTGGCCGTTGAAGGCGGAGAAGGGGTCGCCCGTTCCGGCCGGGCACGGGCGCATGGCCGGGAAGGAGTTGAGTTCCTTCAGTTTGGCCGCGTCGTTGGGGCCGTTGACCACGCCGCCGACGAGGATGTCGCCCGTGCCCGTGAGGCTGCCCGCGAGGTTGGCGGCCTGGTGCTCCGGGCAGTTCGGGAAGGTGGACCCTTCTCCGATGACGAAGGACGATCCCCAGGCGTTGGCGCCCAGCGCCCAGTCGCGCTGCTGGGTGGCGAAACTGTCGTAACGGGAGTCGCCGGTGACCCGGTGGTACAGCAGCGCGGTGGTGGCCAGGCCGAAGGCGTGGGGCACGGAGTCGAAGTCCGTGTAGTCGGCACCCGCGCGGAAGGGGTCCCGGGCCGCGCGGGCCTGGCCGTCGTCGAGCTGCCGCTTGAGGTCGGCGACCAGCTGCGCGCGGCTGACCTCGCCGCTCGGCCGGCCGTCGTCGATCAGCTTCGCGAGATCGGCGTGTGCCAGGGCGCTGACGTCGCCCAGTCCGAGGGTGCCGAGGTTGTCCGAGTTCAGGTACTGCTTGGCCCAGTGGCCGGCCTGACGCGACCATTCCTGTGTCCGGTCGTCGCCCAGAGCCTCGCCGGCCAGGGCCAGTTCCGCGGCTCCGAACTCCATGTCGTCCTCCCAGGACGACTCGGGGTAGAAACCGTGGGGAAACGCGGTGACCAGCTGGCCCTTCGGCGAGGTGTCGGCGAGTGCGTAGATCCGGGCGGCCTTCTCCAGTTCCGTGCGTGCCCGCTCCGGGGCGTCTACGGCGTCCAGTTGTGCGGCCAGCGCGAAGGCCGCGGCGACCCGCCCCGCGAGATTGGGGCTGATGGGCTCGCCGGGAGGTGCGGCCCGGAAGACCGGCCGGTGTTTGATCGTGTAGTCGGGGTCGCCGGGCCGGACCCGCATCGCGTCGTCGGCTTCGGGCAGCCGCCACACGTCGTGATCGGAACGCACCTTGCCGCTGCCGTCATCGGTGTCGCCCACGCCTATGCCGACCTGGACGTAAAGGGTGCCGGAGGAGGCGTCCCACATCTTGTCCAGCCAGTCCAGCCCGTGGCGGGCCTCCTCGGCCGGCTTCGCACCGCCGGCCGGGGCCGTGCGCTGGGCCAGGAGGAGGCTCGCGGTGGCGTACGACGCGGTGTGCGTGAACTTCAGGAAGTCGCCGGCGTCGAACCAGCCGCCGGCGACGTCGACCGGGCCGCCCACGGGCTTGAGAGGTGCGAGCAGCCGCTCGGCGTCTTCACCGTAGACGGGGGTGTCATAGACCGTGGCCTGCCGGTCGGCCAGATGCGAGGGCTTGCGCCGCAGCACGCCGGGGTCCACTTCGGCTCCGTCGCGCTGCGCTGTGAAGAAGCGGACGTTGTCCTGGACGACCTTGTCGAACAGCTCGTGGGCGGGCGCCACACGGAACTTCGGCGAGGTCGCGTGGAGCGGGCCGGTGACCTCCACCTGGTAGCTGCCGGGAGTCGTGAGGCGGGACAGGTCCAGGGTGCGGACGGAGCCGTAGGTGCTGTTCCATCGCCCCGTGGAGGGCCCGGCCGTGCCGGACAGCACCTCCCTGCCGGAGGCGTCGAGTACCCGGAAGGGCGCCCGGTCGGCGGGGCGGGACGTCATCAAGTAGGCGTGCTTGGTCTCGCCGGGTGCGAAGCCGACCTGGTCGACGCGGACCACGGCGGCGGGCGGACCGGCGGTCGGGCCGGCTCCGGGACGGGACGGCGGCAAGCAGGAGACAGCGAGGACGGCGGTGGCGACACCGGCGACGGCCAGGACGATCACGCGATTGTGTTGCTCGGACATGCCAGAAGGCTGCCGACGGCATCATGAGGAAATCGTGAGGCGGCCCGCACAGCCCACATCGCCCGCGCAGCGCGTACAGCGCACACGGCTCCGCATCGCCCCTGCGCCATCGCGGCGTCACACGGGCGGACCGGATGATTCCCGCGGGATGACCAGTTCGGCTACGGCCCCGCCTCCGGGGGCGTCGCTGATGCGCGCGGTACCGGAGTGCAGATCGGCCACCCACCGCACAATCGCCAGCCCGATCCCCGTACCCCCTCCAGGTCCTGCCGCCCGACGGCCGAAGACCCGCTCCCGCGCGGCCGGGGCCACCCCTGGACCGTGGTCGCGCACGGCGACCCTGCCCTCCGCGACCACCACATCGACCCGGGCCCGCTCTCCTGGGGCAGCCCCGTGCTTGAGGGCGTTGTCGATCAGGTTGCGCACCGCCTGGGCCAGCAGTTCCGGATCGCCGTGCACGACCGTGGGCTCGGCCCGCACCGTCACCTCGGCGCCCGAGGCCGGTAGTTCGCCGACGACCTGCTCGACGACCTGGTCGAGCCGGAGCGCCGTCCGCTCCACCCGCTGCGTGCCGACCTGTACCCGCGCACGGGTCAGCAGGCCGGCCACCAGCCGCCCCATCTGATCCACCAGTCGCGTCGCGTCGCCCAGCGCCTTGGCGGACTCCCCCGGTGACCGCGCACCGGCCTCCGTGACCAGCCTGAGCGTGGCCAGTGGGGTGCGCAGCTCGTGGGCGGCCTCGGACAGGAACTGCTCCTGCTGGTCCAGGGCCCGCAGCGCGGGACGCATGCTCCGCCCCGACAGCAGATGGCCGGCGCCGGCCGCCGCGGTCACAAGCCCCAGACCGCCGAGGACGAGCCACCGCACGAGACGGTCATGGTCGCGTTGCCCCGCCGCAGGGTCACCTACGGCGACGACCACCGCACCGATCCGGTCGTCGTCCCACACGGGTGCCGCCGCCAGCCGGACGGTCCGTCCGTCGGCGGCGGTACCCCGCTCCACGACAGTCTCCTGGTCGTGTCTGGCCCGCTCACCGGCCTCGCTCAGCCCGGCCGGCCGTGGCAGGAGCGCGGGGCGGCGGGCGAAGCGCTGCCGCGCGTGGTCCGCCGCGTCCCACTCCACCACCGCCACCGCGGCCGGGCCCTGGACCAGGTCGTCCTCGCGCAGCGGCCCCAAGTGCAGTACGCCCTGGTCGTAGTAGACCGCACGGGCCAAGGCCGTAGCCCGCCGGTTGAGATCGCCGTCCAGCGCATCGGCGCGTGATCGGGCGTCGATCGCCAGCGCGACCGCGGCCAGAGCAGCCAGGCACACGGTGGTGGTCAACGTGAACAGGCCGGTCAGCATCCACCGCAGCCGCCTCAGCCGCGACACCGCCGGGCTGTCGGCGATCACCGGTCCACCGGTCCGCCGGCCGCCGGCCCCTCCCCGGCATCGATCACGAACCCCGCACCGCGCACGGTGCCGATCACCGCCGGGGCGCCGAGCTTGCGGCGCAGCTGCGCGATCACCGCGTCCACCACGTTCGATGCCGGCTCCGCCATCTCGTCCCAGCAGCACTCGATCAGGTCGGTGCGCGACACCACCTGCCCGACCCGGGCCACGAGAAGTTCCAGAACCGCGAACTCCTTGGCGGTGAGCGTCAGCAGGACGCCTGAACGCCGCACCCGGCGTCGAGCCAGGTCCACTTCGAGGTCACCGACCACCGCCACGGGCGGGCGGGGCTGCTCGGCGCGCCGGCAGAGCGCACCGACGCGCGCGGCCAGCTCCGCGAACGCGAAGGGCTTGACCACGTAGTCGTCGGCGCCGTCATCGAACCCGGCCACTCGGTCCGCCACGGCATCCCTCGCCGTGAGCATCAGCACGGGAACCCGCGCACCCGCCCGGCGCAGGTCCCGGACCAGAGCCAGCCCATCCCCGTCGGGCAGCCCCCTGTCGACCACCAGGCAGTCGTACGCACTGACAGCGAGCTTGAGATCCGCCTCCGCCAGCCGGTCCGCGAGATCCACCGCGAACCCGGCCGACCGCAGACCCGACAGCACCACCCGGCCGAGTTCCCGGTCATCCTCCACCACCAGCACGCGCATGGCCTTGAGCGTAGACGGCCACAGGGAAGCGGTGTCACGCGGCGGTGCTCCGGCCGCCGACGCCTCCGGCCGGTCAGGCCCCCGCGCGCTCGGCCAGCTCTGGGCGTTCGGCCAGCCGGTGGCCGGGCCGGGACAGGCCTGTGGCGGGGGC
>NZ_CM002285.1:6800705-6811616 GCF_000497445.1 Streptomyces roseochromogenus subsp. oscitans DS 12.976
TACCGCGCACCTGGGCCGCCGTCAGGCCGCCGCGTGCCGGGACGCCCGGGGGAGTGGGGGCGATCGCGGCGGGGGCCGGCACAGGCACGGGCACCGGGGCGGGTACGGGGGTCGGCGAGGGGAAGGGTGTGGGCGCCGGCAGGGGAGCCGGGACCGGCTGGGGAGCCGGGACCGGTACCGGGGTCGGCTGAGGCGCCGCAGGCAGGGGCTGGGCTGCCGCCGGCATCGGCATCCCGGCGCCGGGTGGGGGTACGGCGGCGGGGAGCGGCATGCCGGTGCCGGCGGCCGGAGCGGGAGCGGCGGTCATGGCCTCGGCCTGCGCGGCCAGGCCCGGTACGCCGCCTCCGTTGGTCTGGCTCATCAGCCGGTCCACCGCCGCCGTACCCGAGCTGTAGCTGGTCCCGGTGCCCAGCTCGGGTACGGCGGCTCCCCTCCTGGACCCGTAGAGCACCTGCTCCAGGCCGGACACCAGGCGACGCACGTCGACCTGGGGGCGCACCACGAGTCTCAGGAAGCGGCTGGAGGAACCGATCTTGTTGCCGCACTCGCGGACCAGGATCCGGTGCTCGGTGAGCATCCGGTCCCGGACCACCGTGCCCTCGGCCCCGACGGGCAGCCGTACGAAGAGGAAGTTCCCTTGGGAGGGGTAGACCGTGAGCCCGGGGAGCGCGGAGAGGTGGCTGGTCATCTCCAGGCGGTCGCGGCGGATCTGCAGCAGGCTCTGCGCGTACTCCGCACCGTGGTCGCGCAGCATGAACACCACGTGCTCGGCGAGGGAGTTGAGGTTCCACTTCGGGAGCATCGACCGGATGCGGCCCGCCAGCGCCGGGTTCGCCACCAGGTAGCCGAAGCGGATGCCGTGCAGGCCGAAGCTTTTGCCGAGGCTGCGCAGGACGATGACGTTGGGGCGGAGCATGGCCTCCTGGACGACGCTCGGGTCGGCCTCCGCGTCGGCGAACTCCAGGAAGGACTCGTCCACGATCACCAGGTCCAGGTCCGCCATCGCGTCCATGAACTGCACCACCGACTGCTTGCGCAGATAGCCGCCGTCGGGGTTGTTCGGGTTGCAGAGCACCACCGCACGGGTGCCGCGCCGCCGGATGAACTCGGCGTACTGGGCGAGGTCCAGGGCGAATCCGCTCGCCTCCTGGAGCGGGAACATGTCGACCCGCTTGCCCGTCTCCATCGGCTGGTCGGTCCAGCGGCCGAAGGTGGGGACCGGCACCGCCAGGGACTCGCGGACCAGCAAGTGGTCGATCCAGGTGATCAGTTCGGTGGATCCGTTGCCCATCGCCACGCACTGCGGCGGCAGCTGGAGCAGGGAGCACAGCTCACCGGTGACGGTGTCGGCGCTGCTCGGGTAGTACGAGATGATCTCGGGCAACCGGGCCGACAGTTCGCCGTACATGGCCGGGGTGGGGAAGTACGGATTGCACGGGATGCAGAAGTCCACCGGGCCGGCCCCGTCTCCGCCCTCGCGCGCCAGCGCCGCCATCGAGGGGCTGTGCGCGGCGGTGCCGCGGAACAACGAGGTGACGTTGCCGGCCAAAGGGGACCTCCGTTCAGGGTGGCCCGTGCGGGGGAGCACGGGCCACCCTTCAGTACGGAGACGGGGGAGGCGCCGTTCAACTCAGGGGAAACAGAAGTGGTTTCACGCCTCGAACCGGTGGATCGTGGTCGTCCGGTACGTCTGGCCCGGCCGCAGCACGGTGGAGGGGAACGACGGCTCGTTCGGCGAGTCCGGGAAGTGCTGGGTCTCCAGGGCCAGTCCGTCGCCCTGCCGGTAGGTGTGGCCGGACGGGCCGACGAGGGTGCCGTCGAGGAAGTTGCCCGAGTAGAACTGCACCCCCGGCTGGTCGGTGAAGATCTTCAGGGTGCGGCCGGAGCCGGGGTCGCGCAGCGTCACCACATGCTCGGGCCCCGCGGTCACGCCCTTGTCGAGCACGAAGTTGTGGTCGTACCCCTTGGCCGTGACCAGCTGCGGGTGGCCGATGCGGATGTCCCGGCCGATCGGCTTGGGGTGCGTGAAGTCGAAGGGGGTGCCCTTGACCTTCGCCAGCTCACCCGTGGGGATCAGACCCGGGTCGGTCGGGGTGAACCGGCGTGCGGCGAGCCAGAGTTCGTGGTCGTAGATGCTGCCGCTGCCCTCGCCCGCGAGGTTGTAGTACGTGTGGTTGGTGAGGTTGACGACCGTCGGCTTGTCGGTGGTGGCCTCGTAGTCGATGCGCCAGTCGCCGTGCCGGGTGAGGGTGAAGGTCACCTTCGTCCGCAGCGTGCCCGGGTAGCCCATCTCGCCGTCCACGCTCGTGTAGTACAGGTGCAGTCCGACGTCGGAGCCGGAGGCGAACGGCTCGATGTCCCACACCTTGGTGTTGAAGCCCTGCTTGCCGCCGTGCAGGCTGTTCACGCCGTCGTTGACGGACAGCTGGTACCTCTTGCCGTCGAGCGTGAACCGGCCCTTGGCGATGCGGTTGCCGTAGCGGCCGATGGTGGCGCCGAAGAACGTGGTCCCCGCGACATACGCGGCGAGATTGTCGTAGCCCAGCGAGACGTTCGCGTACCGGCCGTGCCGGTCCGGGATCTCCAGGGACTGGATGATGCCGCCGTAGGAGAGGACCTTCATCCGCGTGCCGCCGTTCTCCAGCGACCAGCGGTACACCTTCGTTCCGTCGGCGAGCGTGCCGAAGTACTCCTTCACCGGCCTCCCGCCCGGGGAGGCCTGGGCGGGGGCTGTGCCGAGGGCGGTGGCGGCCAGGCCCGCCGCCGCGGCTCCCGCGATGACCGTGCGTCTGTTCAGTTCCATGCGTACGGCTCCCTTGTCTGGACCCTCATGAACCGGACTTGCGCTTGTTCCACACGTCGAAGCCGACCGCCGCCAACAGGGCGAGGCCCTTGATGACCTGCTGCCAGTCGGTGCCGACGCTGAGGAGGTTCATGCCGTTGTTGAGCACGCCGAGGACGAGACCGCCGATGATGGCGCCGAGGACGGTGCCGACACCGCCGCTCATGGACGCGCCACCGATGAACGAGGAGGCGATGGCCTCCAGCTCGAATCCGTCGCCCGCCTTCGGCGAGGCCGCGTTCAGGCGGGCGGCGACCACCAGACCCGCCAGGGCCGCGAGCACGCCCATGTTCAGGAACACCTGGAAGGTGATGCGCCTGTCCTTGACGCCGGACAGCTTGGCCGCCGGCAGATTGCCGCCGATGGCGTAGATGTGGCGGCCGAAGACCGAGTTGCGCATGACGTAGCCGTAGCCGTACACCAGGACGCCGAGGATGATCAGGACGATCGGCGCGCCGTCGTAGCTGGCCAGCAGCATCGTGAGGACGAGGATCGCGGCGACCAGGGCCACGAGCTTGAGCAGGAACAGCCTCACCGGCACCACGTCGAGGGAGAACTCCCGCTGGCGGCGCCGGTCGCGCACCTCCTGCCACACCACGGCGGCGATCAGCACGAGGCCGAGGAGCAGGGTGAGGTTGTGGTAGTTGGTGTGCGGGCCGACCTCGGGCAGGAAGCCGTTGCCCAGCTTCTGCAGGCCGTCCGGGAACGGGCCGAGGGTCTGGCCCTTGAGCAGGATCTCGGTGAGGCCGCGGAAGAGCAGCATGCCCGCCAGGGTGACGATGAACGACGGTATGCCGAGATACGCGATCAGGAAGCCCTGCACGGCCCCCGCCACCGCGCCCACCAGCAGGCACAGCACCAGGGCGACGGGCCACGCCACGCCGTGCTGCACCGTCAGCACGGCCGCGAACGCGCCCACGAACGCCGTGATCGAGCCGACCGACAGGTCGATGTGCCCGGCGATGATCACCAGCATCATGCCGATCGCGAGGATCAGGATGTAGCTGTTCTGCAGCACCAGGTTGGAGACGTTGCGCGGCAGCAGCAGATCGCCGCCGGTCCAGAACTGGAAGAGGACGACGATCAGCCCGAGCGCGATCAGCATGCCGTACTGGCGCATGTTGCGGCGCAGGCCGCCGAGCACCAGCCGCAACAGGCCCTCGCCGGCGGCCGATCCGCCCTTGCCCGGGGGCGCGGCCGCCGGGCTCTTGTCGGTGACGTCCGTGCTCATCGCGTTACCTCTTCGTCCTTTGCGTTGTCCGTCGGCGCCTTGTCCTTCGTCATATGGCGCATCAGCACTTCCTGCGTGGCCTCGGCCCGCGGCACCTCACCGGTCAGCCGCCCGGCGGCCATCGTGTAGATGCGGTCGCACATGCCGAGCAGCTCCGGCAGCTCGGAGGAGATGAAGACGACCGCCTTGCCCTGGGCGGCCAGCTGGTCGATGACCGTGTAGATCTCGTACTTGGCGCCCACGTCGATGCCGCGCGTGGGCTCGTCCAGGATCAGCACGTCCGGACCCGCGAAGATCCACTTGCTGAGGACGACCTTCTGCTGGTTGCCGCCGGACAGCTTGCCCACCGGCTCGAAGACCGTCGGCGCCTTGATGTTCATCGACGTGCGGAACCCCTCGGAGACCTCCCGTTCCGCCTGCTCGTCCACCACGCCCCGCCGGGCGACCTTCTTCAGCGCGGTCAGCGAGATGTTCCGGTTGATGGTGTCGATGAGGTTCAGGCCGTAGTGCTTGCGGTCCTCGGTGACGTACGCGATGCCGTGCTCCACCGCCTGAGCGACGGACTTCGTACGGATCTCCGCGCCGTCCTTGAGGACCGTGCCGCCCCCGTACTTGCCATAGGTGCGGCCGAAGACGCTCATCGCCAGTTCGGTGCGGCCGGCGCCCATCAGGCCCGCGATGCCGACGATCTCGCCCCGGCGGACGCTGAGCGACACATCGTCCACGACCTTGCGCTGCTGGTCGATGGGGTGGTGGACGGTCCAGTTGCGGATCTCCAGCGCGGGGGCCGCGCCCGCCTCCGGCTCGTGCGGGGTGCGCTCGGGGAAGCGGTGGTCGAGGTCGCGGCCCACCATGCCGCTGATGATCCGGTCCTCGGTCGTCTCCGGCGCCTTCACGTCGAGCGTCTCGATGGACTGCCCGTCGCGGATGATTGTCACCGAGTCGGCGACCCGGCGGATCTCGCCCAGTTTGTGGGAGATGATGATCGAGGTGATGCCCTGGTTCTTCAGCTCCAGGATCAGGTCGAGGAGTTTGCCGCTGTCCTCGTCGTTCAGGGCCGCCGTCGGCTCGTCGAGGATGAGCAGCTTCACCTTCTTCGACAGGGCCTTGGCGATCTCCACGAGCTGCTGTTTGCCCACGCCGATGTCGGCGACACGGGTCTCCGGGTGCTCGTCGAGGCCGACCCGGCGCAGCAGTTCGGTGCCGTGCCTGAGGGTGTCGTTCCAGTTGATGAAGCCGCGCGTGGCGTGTTCGTTGCCGAGGAAGATGTTCTCCGCGATGGAGAGGAACGGCACCAGTGCCAGCTCCTGGTGGATGATGACGATGCCGCGCTGCTCGCTCGCCCGGATGTCCTTGAACCGGCAGACCTCTCCCTCGAAGAGGATCTCGCCTTCGTAGGTGCCGTGCGGATGGACGCCGGAGAGCACCTTCATCAGCGTGGACTTTCCGGCGCCGTTCTCCCCGCAGATGGCGTGGACCTCGCCCTGGCGGACGGTCAGTGTGACGTCCGACAGCGCTTTGACACCGGGAAAGGTCTTGACGATCGAGCGCATTTCCAGGACGGGTCCCGCCATGGTCGTGCCTTCCAATCCGTAGGTGCGGGCGCTTACTTGAGCTCGGACTCGGTGTAGTAACCGCCGTCCACCAGCACCTGCTGGTAGTTGGTCTTGTCCACGCTGACCGGCTGGAGCAGGTAGGCCGGGACGACCTTGGCGCCGTTGGTGTAGGTCTTGGTGTCGTTGACCTGCGGCTGCTTGCCGTGGAGGGCGTCGTCGACCATGGCCGAGGCGACCTTGGCGAGCTGCCGGGTGTCCTTGTAGACGGTCTGCGTCTGCTGCCCGGCGATGATCGACTTCACCGAGGCGAGTTCGGCGTCCTGGCCGGTGATGACCGGCAGCGGGTTGCTGCCCGAGCCGTAGCCGTCCGACTTCAGCGCGGACAGGATGCCGATGGAGATGCCGTCGTACGGCGAGAGCACCGCGTCGACCCGGCCGCTCTTGTAGGCGGAGGTGAGGATGTCCTCCATGCGGTGCTGGGCGGTGGTGCCGTCCCAGCGCAAGGTGGTGACCTGGTTGAGCTTGGTCTGGCCGGACTTGACCACCAGCTGCTTCTTGTCGAGGTACGGCTGGAGCACCTTCATGGCGCCGTCGAAGAAGTACTGGGTGTTGTTGTCGTCGTTCGACCCGGCGAACAGCTCGATGTTGAACGGGCCCTTCTTGCCGCTGTCCAGACCGAGCTTGTGCACGATGTAGGTGCCCTGGAGGGTGCCGACCTTCTCGTTGTCGAACGAGGCGTAGTAGTCGACGTTCTTGGTGCCGAGGATCAGCCGGTCGTAGGCGATGACCGGGATGCCGGCCTGGTGGGCCTCCTGGAGGACGTTGTTCAGCGACTTGTTGTCGATGGCCGCGACGATCAGGCCCTTGACGCCCTGGGTGATCAGGTTCTCGATCTGCGAGACCTGGGTGCTCGGGTCGTCCTCGCCGTAGACCAGCTTGGTCTTGTAGCCCTTCGCCTGGAGGTCCTTGACGACGTTGTTGCCGTCGTTGATCCAGCGCTCGGAGGACTTGGTCGGCATCGCGATGCCGATGGTGGCGCCCTTGACGTCACCGGTCTTCTCCTTGCTGCCGCCCGAACCGTTCTGACCGCAGGCGGTCAGCGTGAGGGCGAGCGAGGCGGCTCCGGCTATCGCGGCGAGGGCGCTTCTGCGAGTGCGCATGGTGATCGTCCCTGTTCTTCTCTTCGTTGAGATGTTTCAAGCGAGGTCGGTGTAGCGCCCCAAAGGGGCGCGGGGCGGGGACATTTGCGGCTCCGCCGCGTGTGCGCGACCAGCCACGATGGACCCGCAGCCCCCATCGGTCATCCAGTGGCACCTTCGGCGGGGAACCGGTTCAAAGACCCCGGCAGCCGCGAGCCGAGCGGCGCCATGTCGCCGTCCGCGCCGTGCCGGGCGAGCAGGTCCAGGGCGAGCCGGCCGCGCCGCACCCGCTCCCGGGCGGTGTCCAGGGTGACGTCCCGCAGATGGGTGCCCCACGGGTAGATGCCGGGCGCCTTGGACAGACCGAACTTCAGATACAGCGGGGCGCCGCGCCGGATCAGCTCGGCGACCTCGTACATCCGCACATAGCCGCCGAGATCGTCGGGGGCCTCGATGTACATGTCCATGGGGGCCGCCGACACCCGGCGGATCTCGGTGAGGTGATCCAGCGTCAGATCGCTGGGCACGTTGACCGAGTCGGCGCCGAGCCGTTCGAAGACGGCGTACGACGCCGGGTTGACGGGGCCGATGAGCGCCGAGACCTTCAGCGTGGTGTCGGCCGGGATGACGCCGTTCTCCCGCGCCCGGTGCAGCGTCCACAGCACGCCCTCGTCGGCGACCAGCAGACACCTGACGCCCAACTCGGTGGCCCGTACGGCGTCTTCGACGCACCCGGCGACGGCGTCGTGGCCCCGTGCGCGCAGTCCGGCCCCTCGCGAGTCGGAGCGCACCGAGCCGCCGATGTCCCAGGTCCCGCGCGGGCCGGTGAACAGGCAGAGTTCGATGTCGCGTGCGCCCGTCGCCTCGACCATCTCGGTGATCTCGGCGTCGGTGAGCATCCACACACCGCTGCCCTGGCTGATCCGGTGGATCGGCACATCGAGGCGCGAGGCCTCCTTCAGGACGACCGCCAGCGCTTCGGGACCCTCGCACGAGGGGATCTCGGTGCGCCAGCGGCCGCCGCCCGGGAAGCCGTGGGGGGAGGCGTCGGCGGGGTCGAGGGCGGGCGCGGCCAGGCCGAGGGCGGCGAGCGCCTGTTCGCCGGGCCTGCGGGCCGCCGGGGCGGAAGCGTCGGTCGTCACAAGCTGTCCTTCATGGTCGAAGCGTTCGAGATTTCGGACAAGGTTCGCGGCTCTGGGTACGGAAAAGCGCTGGAGGTGTGCCGGAGAGCTCTGCAGGTACGCCGGCCGGGGCGCCGTCAGGTCACGCTCCGGCCGGTGTACGGCTACGGGCGGAGCAGTACCTTGCCCACCTTCGGATCACCGGCCCCCACCAGCTCGATGGCCTGCGGGAACTCGGTCAGCGGCAGCTCGTGCGTGACCAGCGGCAGCGGGTCCAGCAGCCCGGCGCCGAACACCCGCACGGTGTGCGCCCAGGCGGCCGGCGGCGCCCCGAAGACGGTGTGCACCTCCAGCTGTCGTACGACGAGACCGGTCGGGTCGAGCCCGTCCGCGCCCGGCGCCGGGATGCCGGTGAGGACCAGGCGTCCGCCGCGCCTGAGCAGGGAGGCGGCGGTGCGCGCGGCGGACGCGGACCCGGCGGTCTCGATCACGACGTCGAAGTCGTCCGGGAGAGTCTGGTCCTTGAGCCGGAAGTCGCTCGCCCCGAACCGCCGGGACAGCGCCTCCCGGTCACCCCGGGTACCCACGACGAGCAGCTCCGCCGGCGAGACGGCCTTCAGGAACTGCACGGCGAACATCCCGAGCGTGCCCGTGCCGACCACCGCGACCCGCTCACCCGGTCGGGCGTTCGCCTTGAGCGCGGCGGCCGCGATACAGGCGGCCGGCTCCAGCAGGGCGGCGGCGGTGAGGTCGGCATCGTCCGGCAGGACGTGCAGCAGCCGGGCCGGCAAGGTGAGCGTGCCGGCCATGGCGCCCGGCTGGGTGAACCCGGTCTCCTCGTACCCGGCCGTGCACAGCGTGGTCTCGCCCGCGTGACAGCGGTCGCACACCTGGCAGTTGCGGAAGCCCTCGCCGACCACCTTGCGGCCGACGAGGGACGCCGGGACACCCGGGCCCGCCTGTGCGACGGTTCCCGACCACTCATGGCCCGGCGTCAGCGGATAACGGACGTACCCCTCGGGCCGGTTGCCCTGGTACACCTCGCGGTCGCTGCCGCAGATGCCGACCGCGTGCACGGCCACCAGCGCCTCGCCCGGGCCGGGCTGGCGGGGCGTGTGCTCGGCGAGCCGGTACCGGCCCGGGGCCTCGACGACGACGGCGCCGCTCACTTCGTCTCCTTCGGCTTGCGCTGCTCCCAGCCCTCGGCCCACAGGTCGAACCGGGCCTGCTGCTGCGGGAATTCGGCGGCCGCGTCGACGTCCAGCTCGACCCCGAGACCGGGCGCGTGGGACAGATGGAAGCACCCGTCCTCCGGATCGACCTGCGGCGCACCCTTCACCACCTTCTTGATCTCCGCGTCCGCGAAGTCGTTGAAGTGCTCCAGGACCTTGAAGTTCGGTGTGGTGAAGCCGACTTGGAGGGAGGCGGCGGTGAGCACGGGCCCGCCGACGTTGTGCGGGGCGACCAGCATGTAGTGCGTCTCGGCGGTGGCGGCGAGCTTCCGCGTCTCCCAGATGCCGCCGATGTGCCCGACATCGGGCTGCAGGATGTCAGCGGCCTGGCTTTCGAACAGCTCGCGGAACTCGATCCGGTCGTGGATCCGCTCGCCGGTGGCCACCGGGATGTCCACCTTGGCGGCCACCTTCTCCAGCGCCTTCAGGTTCTCCGGCGGGACCGGCTCCTCCAGCCAGGCCGGCCGGTACGGCGCCATCTCCTTGGCCAGCCGGACGGCGGTGGCGGGGGAGAAACGGCCGTGCATCTCCAGCATCAGCTCGGCGTCCGGGCCGATCGCGTCCCGCACGGCCTCGATGAGCGATACGGCGTACCGGGTCTCCTGATGGTCGAGTTCGAAGTGCCCGGTGCCGAACGGGTCGATCTTCAGCGCCCGGTATCCGCGCTCCACGACCCCCTGGGCGGCCTTGTGATAGGCCTCCGGCGTTCGCTCGGTCGTGTACCACCCGTTGGCGTACGCCTTGACCTTGTCCGTCACCTTGCCGCCGAGCAGCTGCCACACCGGCACGCCCAGTGCCTTGCCCTTGATGTCCCAGCAGGCCATCTCGATGACCGCGATACCGGACATGACGATCTCACCGGCCCGGCCGTAGTCGCCGTACTTCATCCGGCGGACGAGATCCTCGACGGCGAACGGGTCGGAACCCAGGATGTGATGGGCCTCGGCCTCCCGCAAATACCCGATCAGCGCGTCGGTGTGCCCGAGCATCCGGGTCTCGCCGACTCCCGTGAGCCCCTCGTCGGTGTGCACCTGGACATAGGTCAGGTTGCGCCACGGTGTGCCGACCACGTGTGTGCTGATTCCGGTGATGCGCACGGCGGTTGCCCCTCAGCTGTTCGAAATTTCGTCACACGTTCGAAATGCTGGCGTGACAGTAAGGACGGGGGGGTCGGGGTGTCAATGGGTCGAACAGGTAACGGTTTCGGCAAGCCTTTTGAGAACTATTCCGCTGCTCTACGAAACCTTCACAGAGGTGCCTAGGAACCTGACCGATGGGGAATCTAGTCTTCCGGCGTCATGGACTACTGTCACCCGTGCCAACGGCACCTCAACGGCGCCCTGGCCTGCCCCGGGTGCGGGACTCCGGCGCGCTCCGTTGCGGAAGCGCCGGTCGCGCACGCCTACGCGGGCACGGGTGAGGCGCCGGGCCATGGCACGCCCCAGGGGTACGCCCCTCAGGGGCGCGAGCCTCAGGCGTACGACACCCACGGCTACCGCATTCCCCAGCAGTACGCGCGCGGGGAGACCCAGGAAGAGCGGTACGAGCCGGCCGGGAGCGTGGACGAGCAGTACACGTCGGCCGGAGCCACGGGAGAGCACTACGCGCCCTCCGGGGCCACTGGAGAGCAGTACGCGCGGGCCGGGACCGCGGAAGAGCAGTACGCGCGGGCTGGGGCCACGGGACAGCACCACGCGTCGGCCGGGACCGCGGGGGAGCAGTACGCGCGGGCCGGGACCGCGGAAGAGGAAGCGGAGCCGCACGGCGGCGATCCGGAATCCGCGGCCGAG
>NZ_CM002285.1:6812596-6879534 GCF_000497445.1 Streptomyces roseochromogenus subsp. oscitans DS 12.976
GTACCGTCGTGCTCACCGCTGGCTTCATACTGGCCGCGAGCGGTCTCAGCCTGGCCGAACTCGGCACGGACGCACCCTTCTCGCCCTTCTCCGGCGGACAGCCGGGCACGCCGGTGGGCACCGCGGCCGACGGCGGCACGTCCTCCGCGTCCCCCGGTACGACGGCCGACCCGGCCTCCGACACCTCCGGCGCGAACCGGGGCGCCTCCGGCTCCGCCTCCCCGGACGCCTCGGGCTCCGCCACCAAGTCCCCGAAGGACAAGCACTCCAAGTCGCCGTCCGCCAAGGAAACCGGCACGACGCGGCAGGCCGCCACGACGGGCTCCGGCACCACCCCCCAGGCCCCGGTGCCCCCGCCCACGTCCCGTCCGGCCCACACCCCGTCCAGCGCCCCGACGACATCCGCTCCGTCCCCGAGGCCCTCTCCCACGAAGACCTGCACCCCATTCCTCTGGTGGTGCACCTGAGCCCTGCCGTGCGCCGTCCGCGCGCCACCCCGCGCCATCCGCCATCCGGGGAAGTGATGACACCCCGAGGCGCTCGCGGTGGTTGAGTCGAACAGGTACATCGCGCCGTACCGGTCTCGGGAACGTCCGGAGCGGGAACGGGCGTTGTGCTGAGGGGGAGCAGCGAGAGCGGCTCAGTTGAGGAGAGCGGATGACGCAGCAGATCACCGTCCACGGCGCGGTCGCCGAGGGCTTCGAGACGGTGCGCGAGGAGTTCGCCGCCTTCGTGGCCGGGGAACGCGAGGACTACGAGGGCCAGTTGTGCGCCTATGTGCGCGGGCGGCGGGTCGTCGACCTGTGGGCGGGCGCTGAGGCGGACTCGCTGTACGGCGTGTTCTCGTCCACCAAGGGAGCCGCGCACCTGGTGGTCGCGCTCCTGGTGCAGGACGGCACGCTGGAGCTGGACCGCAAAGTGACGTACTACTGGCCGGAGTTCGGCGCCGAGGGCAAGGGCGCGGTGACCCTCCGGGAGCTGCTGGCACACCGGGCGGGCCTCGTCGGGATCGACGCCGGGTTCTCCGCCGAGGAGATGGCCGACGACCGCGCGATGGCCGAACGGCTCGCCGACCAGAAGCCGTTCTGGCGCCCGGGAACCGCCTTCGGCTATCACGCGCTGGTCATCGGCGCGCTCACCGGAGAGGTGGTCCGCCGGGCCACGGGCCACACACTCCAGGAGGTCTACGAGGAGCGGGTGCGCGCGCCGTACGGGACGGACTTCTTCCTCGGCCTGCCCGAGTCCGAGGAACCCCGCTTCCGCTCGGTGCAGCCGATGCTCCCGGCCCCCGAGCAGCAGGCCGTGCTGGCAGCCGAGCCGACCGGCCCGCACACCCTGAGCTCGATCGCCTTCAACACCCACGTCCCGGAGCCGGGCACCCTGGCGGACTACGCCAACTCCCGCCTCGTACGGGCCAAGGGCCCGGCATCGGCGGGCGGCGTCGCCTCCGCACGGGGGCTCGCGACGATGTACGCGGCGGCGATCAGCGAACTGGACGAGCGGCCGCCCCTGCTGAAGCCGGACACGGTGGCCGAGGTGGGCCAGATCCACTCCGTGGGCTACGACCTGGTGGCCCGCGCCCACAAGTCGTACGGCCTGGGCTTCCAGGCGACCGCGGACATGTGGCACCCGATCCTGGGCGCCGGCACCTTCGGACACAGCGGCGCAGGCGGCAGCCAGGCCTTCGCGGACCCGCGCAGCGGCCTGGCCTACGGCTACACACGCCGACGGATGGCGTTCCCGGGCGGAGCGGCACCGGAGAACGAAAGGTTCGTGCGCTCGGTACACCGTGCGGCGCTGGCACCCTGAGGGGCGCGGCACCCGCCCCGGCCAGAAAAGAGACCGCACCCCACGTCCAAGGGTGCGGCCTCCACAGTCTGAAACGAGGCTTGTCAGACCAGCGTCACGGTGATGTTCCCCCGCGTCGCCTTCGAGTACGGGCACACCTGGTGCGCCTTCTCGACCAGCTCCCGAGCCACCTCGGCGGAAACGTTCGGAATGCTCGCCGAGATCTCCACGATGATCCCGAAACCGTCGTCGTTCTTGCCGATACCGACCTTCGCGGTGACGGCCGACCCGGAGACATCGGCCCCCTCGGCCCGGGCGACAACGCCCAGCGCCCCCTGGAAGCAGGCGGAGTACCCCGCGGCGAACAGCTGCTCCGGGTTGGTCCCGGACCCGCTGCCGCCCATCTCCTTCGGCGGGTTGACTACGACGTCGAGTCGGCCGTCATCCGTGGCGACCCGGCCGTCACGGCCGTTCTCGGCGGTGGCGACGGCGGTGTACAGGACATCGGACTGCGTGATGGGCATGCGGTTTCTTCCTCCTCGGTCCGCCGCGACTCGCGCCCACGATCGACGACGGATTTCGGAAAGAAGTTACCGCATGCCGGAAACAACGGGGAAGACCGCCGGGCTTCAGAGCTTGACGATCATCTTTCCGATGTTGTCGCCGCGCAGGACCCCGAGGAACGCCTCCAGGTTGTTCTCGATGCCCTCGACGACGGTCTCGCGGTACTTCAGCTCGCCCGAGGCGACCCACGGCGCGACCTTCCGGACGAACTCCGGCTGCAGGTCGTAGTGGTCGCCGACCAGGAAGCCCTCCATGCGGCCCCGGGTCTGGATCAGCCGGGCGAGGTTCCGCGGACCGGGCGCGGGCTCGGTGTTGTTGTAGACCGAGATCATGCCGCAGATGGCGATACGGCCACCCTCGCGGAGCGACCCGATGGCCGCCTCCAGATGGTCCCCGCCGACGTTGTCGAAGTAGACGTCGATGCCGTCGGGCGCGGCCTCGCGCAGCTGCTCGGCGACCGGGCCGTTCTTGTAGTTGAACGCGGCGTCGAAGCCGTACTCCTCGACCAGCAGCTTGACCTTCTCGTCGGAGCCGGCCGAGCCGATGACCCGCGAGGCGCCCAGCAGCTTGGCGAGCTGGCCGACCTCGCTGCCCACGGCGCCCGCGGCGCCGGAGACGAACACGATGTCGCCCTCCTTGAAGGAGGCGGTGCGCAGCAGGCCGGCGTAGGCGGTCAGGCCGGTCATGCCGAGGACGCCGAGGTACGCCGACAGCGGCACGTCCTGCATCTCGGCCTTCGCGGACGGCGTGGCCGTCGGGCCCACCTTGACGGCGTGCTTCGCGTCCAGGGCCGCGTACTCGCGCCAGCCGAAGAAGTGCAGGACGTGGTCGCCGGCCTCGATGCCGTCGGCGTTGGACTCGATCACCTCGCCGACCGCGCCGCCCTGCATGACCTTGCCCAGCTCGAAGGGGGCGGCGTACGACTTCGCGGCGCTCATGCGGCCGCGCATGTACGGGTCGACGGAGAGGTACTTGTTGCGCACCAGCACCTGGCCCTCACCGGGGGTCGGGACCGGGGTCTCGACGAGAGCGAAGTCCTCGGGCTTGGGCCAGCCGACGGGGCGGCTGAGCAGGTGCCACTCGCGGTTGATCATGGCGACGCCTTTCCTATTACTTCAGAACCTGAAACAACCATGCGCTTCAATATTTCAGGATGTCAAGTAAGCGGGTATCCTGGCGGGTATGGCCACACCACCGAAGACCCACCGCCCCGACGCCCTCACGATGGAGGTCGTCGAACTCATCGGGGACGTCGTGGCCCGCTTCTACGCGGACTACGAGGAGGCGGCGGGCGAGCACGCGCTGACCGGACCGCAGGCCCGGCTGCTCAGCCTGCTCTCGGTGGAGCCGCTGCCGATGCGGAAGCTGGCGCACAAGCTGAAGTGCGAGCCGTCGAACGTCACCGGGATAGTGGACCGACTGGAGTCCCGAGGGCTGGTCGAGCGCCGTCCCGACCCGGCGGACCGCCGGGTGAAGGTGGCCGCCGCCACCGAAGAGGGCCTGAGTGTCGCCCGTGACCTGCGCGAAGGCCTGCATTTCGCCCGTGAGCCGCTCGCCGGCCTCTCGGCGGAGGAGCGCAGCTCCCTGCGTGATCTGCTGCGCCGCATGCTGGCCGGCTGAGCGTCGGTAAAGTTTTCCCGATGAGCGATCTTGGGGTGGGATTCCGTTGTCTGCTGGAGGGTCAGCGCTGGATGGCCCGGCACGGCCGTCAGTACGGCTTCGGGCTGCTGCCCGGTCTGATCGCCCTGGTCCTCTACGCGGCGGCACTGGTCGCGCTCGCGGTATGGGGCGAGGACGCGGTCACCTGGGCGACCCCGTTCGCGGACGACTGGTCCAGCCCCTGGCAGGGCCTGTTCCGCGGATTTCTGACCGCTGTCCTCTTCGCCCTGGGCCTGCTGCTGTCGGTCCTGACGTTCACGGCGGTCACCCTGCTGGTCGGCCAGCCCTTCTACGAGCACCTGTCGGAGAAGGTCGACGCCGACGTCTCGCCCGACGGCACCGCCCCGCAGTCCTCGTTGCCGCTCTGGCGCGACCTGTGGATCTCGGCCCGGGACAGCCTGCGCGTCCTGGTGCGGGCCGCGCTGTGGGGCGTGCTGCTCTTCGTCCTCGGCTTCCTTCCCTTCGTCGGCCAGACCGCCGTCCCGGTGCTCGGCTTCTTCGTCACCGGCTTCTTCCTCACCGAGGAACTGGCCGCCGTCGCCCTCCAGCGCCGCGGCATCGAACTACGCCCCCGCCTCACCCTCCTCCGCACCCGCAAACCCCTGACCTGGGGCTTCGGCACCCCTCTCGCCCTGGCCTTCCTCATCCCCTTCGCCGCGGTGTTCCTGATGCCGGGGGCGGTCGCGGGCGCGACACTGCTGACGCGCGAGCTGCTGGGGGAGGGCGCCGGGGACGACTCGGCGTCCGACGCCGGCGACACCGTGCCGTAGCTGCGGGCAGTCGTGCCGCAGTGCGGCACGCGTCCCACAGGCAGCGGCACCCTGCCAGCGCCGGTAAGCGCCTCAGCCCCAGCCACAGCCCGGGGCCCCTCAGTCCACCGGCTCGCCCAACAGTCGTAGGAAGTCCCGGAACGCACCAGGCATGTCGACGGACTCGGGATCCAAGAGCCACTGATACTGCAACCCGTCCATCACCGCGACGAGCAGGGGAGCGGTCCGCTCGGGAGTGAGGCCGTTCGGCAAGCGGTTGCCGTACTCGGTGCGCAGCACCGTCGCCATGGACTCCCGGACACGGGCGTACCGCTCCCTGAAGTACCCCCGCGCCGGATGATCCTCCGTCACGCTCTCCCCGAGCAGCGCCGAGAAGGTCTGGATGATCGCCGGGCGCATCGCGTTGTACTCCACCAGCGAGGCCAGCAGGTCCACCCGCCATTGCGTGTCCGGCACGGCGTCCCACCGGTCCCGCTCCTGCAGCACGGCCACCAGTAGCGCGTCCTTGGTGGGGAAGTAGTGCAGGAGTCCCTGCTGGGTGAGACCGACGCGCTCGGCCACGGCGGCCAGGCTCGCCCCCCGGTAACCGCGCTCGGCGATCACCTCCAGCGCGGCCCCGACGATCTCCGCCCGCCGTTCCTCGCTCCTGACCCTCGCGTTCATGACATCAACCTACGGCATCCCCTCCCTCTGAACATAACGGCAACATAACGAAACCTACCGCTCTACAGGTAGCGGATGCACGATGGAAGGCACCTGCACGGACTGCATGGACTGCAACGGACTGCAACGGACTTCAGCGAGGAGACACCCGATGGCGGGATCCCAGCCCACCCCGGCCGACACGGCCCGCGAGGCGGTCGTCGAGGCCGCTCTCGGCACGCTCGACCTGGACGCCAAGGCGCGGCTGCTGGCCGGGCAGGACATGTGGACCCTGCCCGCCCTGCCCGAGATCGGCCTGAAGTCTCTCGTGATGTCCGACGGCCCGATCGGGGTACGGGGTGTGCGCTGGACCGCGGACGACCCCTCTGTCGCCCTGCCCTCGCCGACCGCGCTCGCCGCCACCTGGGACCCCGAACTCGCCCGCCGGGCAGGCGTGCTGCTCGCCCAGGAAGCCCGGCGCAAGGGTGTCCATGTGCTGCTCGCGCCCACGGTCAACCTGCACCGCTCCCCGCTCGGCGGCCGGCACTTCGAGTGCTACAGCGAGGACCCGTATCTGACCGGGGCGATCGGCAGCGGCTATGTCACCGGCGTCCAGTCCGGCGGAGTCGGCACCACCGTCAAGCACTTCGTCGCCAACGACGCCGAGACCGACCGCTTCACCGTGAACAACCTGGTCTCCGAACGCGCCCTGCGCGAGCTGTATCTGGCCCCCTTCGAGGCCATCGTCGAGAACGCCCGTCCCTGGGGCGTCATGACCGCCTACAACAGGGTCAACGGCACGACGATGACCGAGCACCACCACCTGGTCAACGAAGTCCTGCGCGGTGAGTGGGGCTTCGACGGGTTCAACGTCTCCGACTGGATGGCCGCCCGGGACACCGTCGGCGCCATCAACGGGGGTCTGGATGTCACCATGCCCGGTCCCCGGACCGTCTACGGCGCCGCCCTCGCACAAGCCGTCCGGGACGGCGAGGTCGCCGAGGCCACCGTCGACGCCGCCGTACGACGCGTGCTGCGGCTCGCCGCCCGCGCCGGGATCCTCGACGGTGCCGAACCCGTCGTGGCCGAACCGCCCGCTCCTGTCGACGGCGAGGCCCTCGCCCGTGAGATCGCCCGCCGCTCCTTCGTCCTCGTCCGCAACGAGAACGCCGCCCTGCCCCTGAAGCCGAACGGCACGGTGGCTCTGATCGGCGCCGCCGCCCGTGACGCCCGCGTCCTCGGGGGCGGCTCCGCCACTGTCTTCCCGGCCCGGATCGTCTCCCCGCTGGACGGCCTCACCGCCGCCCTCCCCGAAGGCACCCTCACCTACGCCGTCGGCGCCGACCCGGCCACCGAACTCGCCGTCGCCGACCGGGGATTCACGCTCAAGGCCGTCTGCCGGAACGCCGACGGCACCGTCATCGGCACCCGGTCCGCCCCGGGCGGGCTGATCCAGTGGATGGGTTCGGACCTCCCCGACGGCGTCACCTACGACGTCCTCCACACCGTCGAGCTGACCGGCACCTTCACCCCCCGCGAGTCCGGCCCGCACACCTTCGGCATCAAGGGCATGGGCGCCTTCACCCTCACCGTCGACGGGACGACGTACTACGACGACGTCCAGCGCCCCGACAAGGACGACCCCTTCGAGGCCTTCTTCGGCGCCCCCGTACCCCGCGCCCAGGTCGAACTCACCGCCGGCGAACCGGTCGACGTCTCCCTCACCTACGTCGTCCGGCTCCCCGACGACATCCCCATGAAGGTCATCACCTTCGCGCTCGCCCACTCCGCCCCGCAGCGCGACCCCGACGAGCTGATCGCCGAGGCCGTCGAGGCGGCGCGCAACGCCGACACGGCCGTCGTCATGGTCGCCACCACCGACCGCGTCGAGTCCGAGGGCTTCGACCGTACGGACCTGAGGCTCCCCGGCCGCCAGGACGACCTGGTCCGCGCGGTCGCCGCCGCCAACCGCAACACGGTCGTGGTCGTCAACTCCGGCTCTCCGGTGGAACTGCCCTGGCGCGAGGACGTGGCCGCCGTCCTGCTCGGCTGGTTCCCCGGTCAGGAGGGCGGCGCCGCCCTCGCCGACGTCCTGACCGGCGCCCATGAGCCCGGCGGCCGGCTCCCCACCACCTGGGGCTCCCTCGCCGACGCCCCGGTCACCCAGGTCACCCCGACGGACGGCGAACTGCCGTACACCGAAGGCGTGTTCATCGGATACCGTGCCTGGGAGAAGGCCGGTCGCACCCCGGCGTATCCCTTCGGCCACGGCCTCGGCTACACCGACTGGACCTACGAGTCCCTGGAGACCGACGGCAGCACCGCGCGGATCCGCCTGCGCAACACCGGCGCGCGACCGGGCCGTGAGGTCGTCCAGGTCTACGTCTCCCCGGCCGAGCCCGACCCCGAGCGCCCGGCCCGGCTGCTGGCCGGCTTCGCCTCCGCCGAGGCCGCTCCCGGCGAGAGCGTCGAGGTGACCGTCGCCCTGCCCCGCCGCGCCTTCGAGATCTGGGACGAGAAGGCGAAGGCATGGGCGTTTGTGAAGGGTTCGTACGAGATCGCCGCCGGACGCTCGATCGAGGACCGCAGGCTCAGCGCGCCTATTAACGTCTGATCCGGGACAAGTCCCCCACGAGCAGCCCCGGTCCGGGACCTGACCCCTGGACCGGGGCTCATGGCAGCAGCAGCCGTATCCGCCGCAGGGGTACCCCCATCGCGGCGGTAGCCGCATATCAGGCACAGCCCCGTGCTCCCTTGGGGCGTTGCCGCTCAGCGTGTCGAGAAGGCGTACACCGTCTCCGAACGGTAGACCTTCCCCGGCCGCAGCACCGTGCCCGGGAACTCGGGCCGGTTCGGGGAGTCCGGGAAGTGCTGGGTCTCCAGGGCGATGCCGTCGCCCGGCGCGAACGGCTCGCCGAGATGCTCGGCCGTGTACAGCTGGAGACCCGGTTCGGTCGTCGACACCGTCAGAGTGCGGCCGGAGGCCGGGTCGTGGAGTTCGGCGACCTCCTGCGGGGCGGCGGTGACGCCCTTGTCCAGGACGAAGTTGTGGTCGTAGCCCGAGCCGACCTTGCGGGACGTACGGAAGTCGAACCGGGAGCCGGTCACGTCCGCCAGGACCCCCGTCGGAATCAGGTCCGCGTCGACCGGGGTGAAACAGGAGGCGGCGAGCCGCAGTTCATGCCCGCCCGCATGACCCGAGCCGGCCAGGTTGAAGTAGCTGTGGTTGGTGAGGTTGATCACCGTCGGCGCGTCCGTGACCGCCTCGTAGGCGATCCGCAGCGCTCCGGCCGCGTCCAGCGAGTACGTCGCCGACACCTCGACCCGGCCCGGGAAGCCCTCCTCCCCGTGCGGGCTCACCCGGTGCAGCCGCACCCCGTGCTGCCCGGCGGGCTCAGCCGCCCACACCCGTTTGTCGAAACCGTGCCCGCCGCCGTGCAGGGAGTTCGGGCCGCTGTTCGGCTCCAGGGCGTAGACAGCGCCGTCCAGCGGGAAGCGGGCGTGCGCGATCCGGTTGGCGTATCGGCCGACCAGGGCGCCGAAGTACGGCTCCGGGTGCGCGAGGTAGCCGTCCAGGCCGGCGAAGCCCAGCACGACGTCGGCCGTCCGGCCCTCCCGGTCCGGCACCCGCACCGATCGCACGATCCCGCCGTACGTCAGGACCTCCACCCGCGTCCCGGCGCGCTCCAGCGTCCAGCGATGGACCTCGGTGCCGTCGGAAAGTGTGCCGAAAAGTTCGCTCATCTGGAAAACAGTAGGCGACCGGTGTCCTACGCAACCGGACGGGCCGCGGTGATCGTCCGGTACGCGATCGCCGCGAGCCGGGCCTGGCCGTCCTTGCTGGGATGGAACCAGTCCCAGTGGCTGAGCTGGTCCGTGTCGAAGCGGTAGGCGTAGACCGCGCCTCCGTCGAAGCGGCAGCGGCGGTCCTTGGCGCAGACCTCCTTCAGCACCTTGTTGTACTCCACCACCCGCTGCTGCACCTTGGCCCGGCGCACCACGGCCGCGCTGGTCAGATCGTCCGCGTCGGACAGCATCGACGGGCAGATGCCGAGCTTCCACACCTGCTTGCCCAGCGGATTGGTGCGCCCCTCGGACCACAGCCGCTTCAGGTTCGGCACGCTCGCCACGTACACCTGCGTCTTCGGCCGGGCCGTACGCAGCGTGCGCATCGCCTCCTCGAAGTCCGCTCGGAAATCGGTCACCGAGGTCATCGCCCGCGCCGAGGACCGGCAGGCGTCGTTCGCGCCCACCATCACCGTCACCAAGTCCGGGTCGCGCGCCGCCGCCTGGGACATCTGCTCCGGCAGGTCCGCCACCCGGGCGCCGGTCTCCGCGTAGTTCCAGCTGCGCTCCGCCGCGCCCGCGACCCCGAGCAGCCGCACCGCCAGGCTGTCGACCTTCGCGTCACTGCCCGTCGCCCACGACACCTCGGGGCAGTCCGACAGCACCGTGCACGCGTCGAAGCCGCGGGTGATGGAGTCGCCGACCGCGGCGATCGAGGCCGGGCTGCGGTTCCACAGCGGCGCGGGTCTGGAGGCGCGATCCTTGGCGCCTTTGGGCGCGGACGAGCTCCCGCCCCCGGCGTCACAGCCGGCCACGCCCAGCACGGCGGCCGCCACGACGGCGAGAGCGGCCTGCCCACGGCTGCTTCGCTTCCGCATCCCCTGGTGATCCCCTCGTCGTCGAATCCGGTGTTCCGGGTGCTTCCTCCCATAACAACGTGCGAGGGTTCCCGACCGGGCGCCTTGGAACGGACCACCCCCGTACAAGCGTCCCCCTGGGTGAATGGCAGAGGTTTCCTGGCAGCGGGACCGACGGTACGTCACACTCCTTGCACCGCCGCAGGGTAGCCTCGCCATCAACGCGGCCGTCGCGCCACAGCCGCGAGCCAGTCCGCAAGATGTCCCGCTCTGCCCGGAGGTTCCGGTGACGACACGTGGAGTTCTGTACGTGCACTCCGCGCCGCGCGCGCTGTGCCCGCACGTCGAGTGGGCCGTCGCCGGGGTGCTCGGCACGCGCGTCAGCCTCGACTGGATCCGGCAGCCCGCGGCCCCCGGCACCTGGCGCTCCGAGTTCTCCTGGCAGGGCCAGGCCGGTACGGCCTCCAAGCTGGCCTCCGCGCTGCGCGGTTGGCACCTCCTGCGCTTCGAGGTCACCGCCGAGCCCTGCCCGACCGCCGAGGGCGAGCGCTACAGCTGCACCCCCGACCTGGGCATCTTCCACGCCGTCACCGGCATCCACGGCGACATCCTGATCCCCGAGGACCGCCTCCGGGCGGCCCTGACCCGCGCTCAGCGCGAGGAGACCGACCTGGAAGCGGAGATCGCCAAGCTCCTGGGCAAGCCGTGGGACGACGAACTGGAGCCCTTCAGATACGCGGGCGAGGGCGCGCCGGTGCGCTGGCTGCACCAGGTGGTGTGAGGTTCCGTAGCCTTTGCGTATCCGGGTACGAGAAAGGGCCCCCGCCGACCGGCAGGGGCCCTCACGCACGTTCTCAGACGCTACGGAACGCCAGCACCACGTTGTGCCCGCCGAAGCCGAACGAGTCGTTCAGCGCGGCGATGCGCCCCTCGACGGGCAGCTTCCGGGCCTCGCCCCGGACGACATCGGCGTTGGCCTCCGCCTCGGGGTCGATGTTCTCGACGTTGATCGTCGGCGGCGCCACCCGGTGGTACAGCGCGAGCACGGTCGCGACCGACTCCACGCCGCCCGCGCCACCGAGCAGATGGCCGGTCATCGACTTGGTCGCGGAGACCGCCATGTGGTCCGCGTCGTCGCCGAACACCTTCCGCAGCGCCTTCAGCTCGGCGATGTCACCGGCCGGAGTCGAGGTGGCGTGCGCGTTGACGTGCACGATCTCGGCCGGGTCCAGGTCGTTGTTGTCCATCAGGTTCTGCAGTGCGTGCGAGATGCCGCGGCCCTCGGGCTCCGGCTGCACGATGTCGTGGCTGTCGGCGGAGACACCCTGCCCGACCGCCTCGGCGTAGACGCGCGCACCGCGCTTGGCCGCGTGCTCGGCGGACTCCAGGACGATCACGCCCGCGCCCTCGCCGAGGACGAAGCCGTCGCGGTCGACGTCGTAGGGACGAGAGGCACCCTGCGGGTTCTCGTTGTTCTTGGACATCGCCATCATGTTGCCGAACGCGGCGATCGGCAGCGGGTGGATGGCGGCCTCCGTACCGCCGGCGACGACGACGTCGGCGCGGCCGGTGCGGATCATCTCGATGGCGTAGCCGATGGCCTCGGCGCCCGAGGCGCACGCGGAGACCGGCGTGTGCACGCCCGCGCGGGCGCCCACGAGCAGGCCCACGTTGGCCGAGGGGCCGTTCGGCATCAGCATGGGGACGGTGTGCGGGGAGACGCGGCGGACGCCCTTCTCCTTGAGCACGTCGTACTGGTCGAGCAGAGTCGTCACGCCGCCGATGCCGGAGGCGATGACGGCGCCGAGCCGGTCCGGGTCGACGGTGCCGTCCTCCCCGGCCTTGGCGGTGAAGCCCGCGTCCTTCCAGGCCTCCTGAGCGGCGATCAGCGCGAACTGCGCCGAACGGTCCAGCCTGCGGGCCTGCGGCCGCGGGATGACCTCGGTGGGCTCCACGGCGATCGGGGCCGCGATACGGACGGCCTGCTCGGCCGCCCACTCCTGCTCCAGAGGCTTGACACCGGACGTGCCGGCGATGAGGGCCTCCCAGGTCGAGGCTGCGTCGCCACCCAGCGGTGTGGTTGCGCCGATACCGGTGACGACCACGGTGCGATTGGTCGGGCTCACGGGAATTCTTTCTCCAACGGATACGGGATTCTACGGCGCCACCGCCGGGTGGCGGGGCCTTGCAGCCTGGGCCTAAGGGGTGGCTCAGTCCTGGTGCTTGAGGATGTAGGAGGTGGCGTCGCCGACGGTCTTGAGGTTCTTGACGTCCTCGTCCGGGATCTTCACGTCGAAGCGCTCCTCGGCGGCGACGACGACCTCGACCATGGACAGCGAGTCGACGTCCAGGTCGTCGGTGAAGGACTTGTCCAACTGGACGTCCTCAACCGGGATGCCAGCGATCTCGTTCACGATCTCGGCGAGACCCTTGACGATCTCTTCCTGAGTGGCGGCCATGTTGGCGCTCCTTCTTCGTTTTCTTCGGTGTCTTCGATGTTCAGACGGTTTGTGGCGATTGCTGCCGTGCCCGATCGCAAGATCCGGCACGGAGTGCCTAGGGGAGGGTAACGACCGTCGCGGCGTAGACGAGACCCGCCCCGAATCCGATGACGAGCGCGGTGTCACCGCTCTTCGCCTCCCCGGTCGCCAGGAGCCGCTCCATCGCGAGCGGAATCGAGGCGGCCGAGGTGTTGCCGGTGGTGCGGATGTCCCGGGCGACCGTGACATGCTCCGGCAGTTTGAGAGTCTTCACCATCGAGTCGATGATCCGCACATTGGCCTGGTGCGGGATGAAGACGTCGAGTTCGTCCGCGCTGATCCCGGCCGCGTCCAGCGCCTGCTGGGCGACCTTCGCCATCTCGTACACGGCCCAGCGGAACACCGCCTGGCCTTCCTGCGTGATGGCGGGGAACTTGATGTTGCCCTCGCTGTCCAAGGGCAGCTCGCCGAGGTCACCGATCCGGAACCGGTTCCAGGGGATGGTCTGCTTGATCGTCTCGGCCTTGTCGCCCTCGGAGCCCCACACGGTCGGGCCGATGGCCGGCTCCCGCGAGGGGCCGACGATGACCGCGCCGGCGCCGTCGCCGAACAGGAAGGCCGTGGCCCGGTCCTCCAGGTCGGTCAGGTCGCTCAGCCGCTCCACGCCGATGACGAGCACGTACTCGGCGGAACCTTCCACCACCATGCCCTTGGCGAGGGTCAGGCCGTAGCCGAAGCCCGCGCAGCCGGCCGAGATGTCGAAGGCGGCGGCCTTGTCGGTGCCCAGCTTGTCGGCGATCTCGGTGGCGACGGCCGGGGTCTGGCTGAAGTGCGAGACGGTCGAGACGACGACCGCGCCGATCTGCTCGGCGCCGATACCGGCGTCCGCGATCGCCTTGCCGGAGGCCTCGATCGCCATCGCGGCCACGGTCTCCTCGGGACCGGCCCAGTGCCGGGTCTCGATGCCGGAGCGAGAGCGGATCCACTCGTCGGACGAGTCGATCTTCTCCAGGATCACCTCGTTGGGCACCACCCGGGTCGGCCGGTAGCCGCCGACGCCGAGGATGCGCGCATACGGGGCGCCCTTGCTGGGCTTGATCTTCGCCATGTACGGCTCCTTAGGAACCTGCGTGCTCGGAGATGAGCTCACGGGCCGCGTCGAGATCGTCGGGGGTCTTCAGGGCCAGCGTCTTGACGCCGGGCAGCGCCCGCTTGGCCAGGCCGGTCAGCGTGCCGCCCGGGCACACCTCGATGAGCGCGGTGACGCCCAGCTCCTTGAACGTCTCCATGCACAGGTCCCAGCGCACCGGGTTGGCGACCTGGCCGACCAGCCGCTCCAGGACCTCGGCGCCGGTCGCGACGGCCTGCCCGTCCTTGTTGGAGACGTAGGTGACCTTCGGGTCGGCGGGCGTCAGCTCCGCGGCGGCCTTGGCCAGCGTCTCGACGGCGGGAGCCATGTGGCGGGTGTGGAAGGCGCCGGCGACCTTCAGCGCGACGACCTTGCGGACGCCCTCGGGCTTGTCCTCGTTCAGCGCGGCGAGCTGCTCCAGTGTGCCCGCGGCGACGATCTGGCCCGCGCCGTTGATGTTCGCCGGGGTCAGGCCCAGCTTCTCCAGGTGTGCCACGGAGGTCTCGGGGTCGCCGCCGAGCAGCGCCGACATGCCCGTCTCGGTGATCGCGGCGGCATCGGCCATCGCCAGCCCGCGCCTGCGGACCAGACGGAGGGCGTCCACGTCGTCCAGGACGCCGGTGAAGGCGGCGGCGGTGATCTCACCGACGCTGTGACCGGCGACCGCGGCCGGCGCGATCTCAGAGATGTCACCGAGTGCCGCGCCGGACAGGAGGCCGGCGGCGACCAGCAGCGGCTGGGCGATCGCGGTGTCACGGATCTCGTCCGCGTCGGCGTTCGTGCCGTAGTGCAACAGGTCTAGGTCGAGGGCGGCGGACCAGTCACGCAGACGGTCCTGGACACCGGGCAGATCCAGCCAGGGGGTCAGGAAGCCGGGCGTCTGGGCGCCCTGGCCGGGAGCGACGAGTACGAGCACTCTCACACTCTCTCTTGGGGACGGCCATGGCCGCCCGTGAGGACAGGGACGAAGAACACGAAGGGCTTTTGTGGGCCCCCGACAAAACCCTATGCCGGGGTCTCGCCGTCGGCCAGACGCCCGAGGATGAGCGCGATCCGCAGTGTGAACGCGGATCGTACATCCGATGGCGACCAGCCGGTGACGTCAGTCACACGTCGGAGCCGGTAGCGCACGGTGTTCGGGTGAACGAAGAGCATCCGGGCGGCGCCCTCCAGGCTGCTCGCCTGCTCGAGGTAGACGCTCAGGGTCTCAAGGAGCGCCGAGCCCGCCTCCTCCAGTGGTCTGTAGATCTCCTCCACCAGTTGCTCGCGGGCGCTCGGATCGCCCGCGATCGCGCGCTCCGGCAGCAGATCGTCCGCCAGCACCGGCCGCGGCGCGTCCTGCCAGGCGGAACACGCCTTGAGGCCCGCGGCGGCGGCCTGCGCCGACCGCGTGGCGGCCAGCAGATCCGGTACGACGGGCCCCGCGACCACCGGCCCGGCGGCAAAGGGCCCGATCAGCGACTTGGCGACGGCGAGCGGATTGGAACTGCCGCCCGCGATGACGACGAGCCGATCCCCGAGCACCCCGGTGAGCACCTGCAGCTTGGCATGCCGGGCGGCCCGCCGAATGGCCTCGACGGTCAGCTCACTGTCCCCGTCGGGCGCGGTCCCGAGCACGACACACACATGCTCGGGTGAGTTCCACCCGAGCGCCGCGGCCCGGCTGACGGCACCTTCGTCCGCCTCCCCGCTGAGCACCGCGTTGACCACCAGCGACTCCAGCCGCGCGTCCCAGGCACCGCGTGCCTCGGCGGCCTGGGCGTACACCTGCGCGGTGGCGAAGGCGATCTCCCGGGCGTAGACGAGCAGCGCCTCACGCAGCACGCCCTCGTCCCCGGGAGCCGCCACTTCATCGATGGCGGACTCCATGACCTCGATGGTGGTCCGCACCATCTCCACGGTCTGCCGCAGCGTGATGGCCCGGGTCAGCTCGCGCGGCGCGGTCCCAAACACGTCGGTGGAGATCGCCTGCGGGGCCTCGGGGTGCCGGAACCACTCGGTGAAGGCCGCGATGCCCGCCTGGGCCACGAGCCCGATCCAGGACCGGTTCTCCGGGGGCATGGCCCGGTACCACGGCAGGGTCTCGTCCATGCGCGCGATGGCCTGCGCGGCGAGGGACCCGGAGGACTTCTCCAGCCGCTTCAGGGTCGCGGCGTGCGGGTGGACGTCGTGTGCGTGGTGACCGGCGTGCGGCTCGCTGCTGCGGGATTCGGGTTCGGGCACGGGGACAAGACTGCCTTATCCGGACGCCGACGTGCGCCGCCGGGTCAGGGGTGAGGGGGCCGCGCGCTGTCGCGCGGGTCTACGGTGGTGCGCGTGATGGACGTACGGCGCGCCGGTGAGCGCTACCCGGGGGGTGACCCCGAGGCCGGAATCGAGTCCTGGCATGCCTTCTCCTTCGGCCCGCACTACGACCCCGGCAACCTGCGCTTCGGTGCGGTGATCGCCTGCAACGAGGAGCGGCTCGCGCCCGGCGCCGGGTTCGGCGAACACCCGCACAGCCACACCGAGATCGTCACATGGGTGGTCGAGGGCGAGCTGACCCACCGCGACTCCACCGGCCATGAGACAAGGGTGCGCCCCGGCGACGTCCAGCGCCTCAGCTCGGCGGCGGGCGTCCGCCACGTGGAACGCAACGACGGATCGTCGCCGCTCACCTTCATCCAGATGTGGCTGGCCCCGCGGGACCCCGGCGGGGTGCCGTCGTACGAGATCATCCCGGGCATCGCCGACTCCACGCCGTACGCCGTCCCGAAGTCCGGCGCGATGCTGCACGTACGCCGCCTGGCGGCGGGGGAGCGCACGGCGGTACCGGACGCGGCGCACGTGTACGTCCACATGGTCCGGGGCGAGATCGCGCTGGCCGGGGAGACCCTCGGACCCGGCGATTCAGCCCGCCTTACGCATCCGGAAGGGCTGGAGGCGGTGGGGGAGACGCCGGCGGAACTGCTCATGTGGGAGATGGGAGCGTAACCCGCCTGAGGCCGGCCCCGGCCGGCCTCAGCCGCGCAGCTCCGCGAGCACCGCGTCCGTGAAGGCCGGCCACGCCTCGATCGCCCAGGGCCCGAACGCCCGGTCCGTCAGCGTGACCCCGGCCACCCCCGCGTCCGGGTCGATCCACAGGAACGTACCGGACTGCCCGAAGTGACCGAAGGTACGAGGGGAAGACGAACTGCCCGTCCAGTGCGGTGACTTGGAGTCGCGGATCTCGAACCCCAGCCCCCAGTCGTTGGGGTTCTGGTGCCCGTACCCCGGCAGCACCCCCTTCGTGCCCGGGTACTGCACGCTCATCGCCTCCGCGACCGTCCGCGGATCCAGCAGCCGCGGCATCTGCACCTCCGCCGCGAACAGCAGCAGGTCGGCCACCGTGGACACGCCGTCCTTCGCCGGGGAGCCCGCCAGCGACGTGGACGTCATCTCCAGCGGCTCCAGCACCGCCTGCCGCAGATACTCCGCGAAGGGAATGTCCGTGGCCTTGGCGATGTGGTCGCCGAGCTGCTCGAACCCGGCGTTGGAGTACAGCCGCCGCTCCCCGGGCGGAGCCGTCACCCGGTGCTCGTCGAAGGCCAGCCCGGAGGTGTGCGCGAGCAGGTGGCGGACGGTCGCACCGGGCGGCCCGGCGAGCTCGTCCAGCTCGATCGCGCCCTCCTCGTACGCGACGAGCGCCGCGTAGGCCGCCAGCGGCTTGGTGACCGAGGCGAGCGGAAAGCGGTGCCCGACGGGTCCGTGCGTCCCGAGGACGGTCCCGTCGGCACGTACGACGCCCGCCGCGGCGGTGGGGACGGGCCAGTTCTCGATCGACGCCAAGCTCGTCAGACTGTTCAACGACATGGTGCCGAGCCTATGCGGCTCACAGCAGCAACCGCATCGACGGGTCCGGGTCACGCGTGAAGCCGAGCGAGGCGTACAGCGGTTCGGCCTCCGGGGAGGCGTTGAGCAGCACATGCCCGGCGCCCCGCTCCCGGAACCAGCCCAGCAGCTCCTCCATGCACGCGCGCGCGTATCCCCGGCGCCGGGCGTCCGGGTCGGTCGCCACGCTGAACACATGCCCCACCCGCCCGTGCGGATTGCCGGCCTTCCCGATCCGGTACTCCAGCGTCCCGACCACCAGCGCGGCCAGCGCCCCCGGCCGGTCCGGATGGTCCACGACGAAGGCCGCGAAGTCCCCGTCGGCCGCGGTGAGCCGCTCCCGCAGCGTCGGCAGGGACTCGGCATGCCAGTCGGTCGGACCGCCGCCGCCCGCACTCCACAGCGCGTCGATCATGATCTGCCGCAGCCGCAGCACTTCACCGGCATCCTCGGGCAGGGCCCGGCGCACAAGACTCATGCCCGGCACGCTAACCCCGCACCCGAGCCCGCGTCCTGCGGATTTCTTACCGGATCCGCTTGCTTGGAGCGCACTCCAACCCCATAGCGTTGTGGCCATGACGGTGATGCAGACCACGCCAGCGGACACCGCACGAACGGCCCCCGCCGACATCTGCTCCGCCCCGCCCAGACGCCATCCACGCCCCGACGGCCAGGACCGCTACACGATCAGCGAGGTCGTCGTGTTCACCGGCCTGACCGCGCACACCCTGCGCTGGTACGAGCGGATCGGCCTGATGCCGCACGTCGACCGCTCGCACACCGGCCAGCGGCGCTACAGCAACCAGGACCTGGACTGGCTGGACTTCGTGACCAAGCTGCGGCTGACCGGTATGCCGGTGGCGGACATGGTCCGGTACGCGGAGCTGGTCCGGGAGGGCGAGAGCACCTACGGGGAACGACGGGAACTGCTGGAGTCGACCCGCCGGGACGTCCTGAACAGGATCACCGAACTGCGGGACACACTCGCCGTACTCGACCGCAAGATCAGTTTCTACGCGACGGAGGGGACCACGCGATGACCGAAGCCAGGATTCCGGCCGTACGGCTCGGCGAGCACGGACCGCAGGTCGGCGTACAGGGCCTCGGCTGCATGGGCATGAGCTTCGCCTACGGTCCCACGGACGCCGGCCAGGCGCGCGCCGCGCTGGAGCGCGCGCTGGAGCTGGGCGTGACGCTGTACGACACGGCGGACGCCTACGGCGAGGGGGACAACGAACGCTTCCTGTCCCCGTTCTTCAAGGCGCACCGCGACGAGGTGGTCATCGCCACCAAGTTCGCCCTGTCGATCCCGAAGGACGACCCGGCCAAGCGGATCATCCGCAACGACGCGCCGTACATCCGCCAGGCCGTCGAGGCCAGCCTGAAGCGGCTCGACGTCGACGCGATCGACCTGTACTACATGCACCGCCGCGATCCGGACGTCCCTATCGAGGAGAGCGTCGGCACGATGGCGGAGCTGGTCCGCGAGGGCAAGGTCAAGCACCTCGGGCTGAGCGAGGTCACCGCCGACGAGCTGCGCGCCGCGCACGCCGTGCACCCGATCGCGGCCGTGCAGTCGGAGTGGTCCCTGTTCAGCCGGGACATCGAGGCGAAGGTCGTACCGGCCGCGCGTGACCTGGGCGTCGCCCTGGTGCCGTACTCCCCGCTCGGCCGCGGCTTCCTCACCGGCTCCTTCACCCACGCCGAACAGGAGCTCACTGCCGACGACTTCCGCCGTCAGCAGCCCCGTTTCACCGGTGCCAACGCGGACTCCAACGCGGCCCTCCTGGCGCCCCTGCGCACGATCGCCGCGGCCCGCGACGCCACCCCCGGCCAGATCGCCCTGGCCTGGGTACAGCAGCGCGCCACGATCGACACCCTCCCGGTGGTCCCGATCCCGGGCACCCGCAAGCCGGACCGCGTGGCGGAGAACGTGGCGGCGACCGCCCTCATCCTCACCGCCGGGGAACTCGCCCAACTGGAGCCCATCGCGGCCAAGGTGGCAGGCGACAGGTACGCGGACATGGCCTTCACCTCTGCGGGCAGGGAGTGACTACAGCTCTGCCAGCAGCTCGGCCTTCTTGGAGGAGAACTCCTCGTCGGTGACCAGCCCGGCCTGATGCAACTCCCCGAGGTGCCGGATCCGTTCGGCGATGTCGGCGGGGTCCCTCCGGGACGGGGCCGGTACCGCGGGTACCGGCCCCCGAGTGCGTACCGCCGCCAAGACCGCCGCGGCGAACGGCAACGACTCGTGCACCGGCCCGTACCCCAGCCCGAACACCAGCGCCGCCGGATCCTGGTCGGCCTGCACGGCCGCCGTCGAGTCGGCCGAGCGCCTGATCAGCCGCAGATGCCCCTCGAACACCTCCGGCGACCGCCACTCCACCCCGCTGAGATCGGCGACGGAGAAGCTCTGGTCGCCGGCTTTCCACTTGGCCGAGGACGCGCCCGTCCAGGACCAGCGGAACTGCACGGCCGTACCGTCGAAGCTCGCCTTGCCGTCGTAGGCCTTGAAGTGCAGTGGCGCCTCGGGCGCGGCCACCAGATGGCGGTCGGCCGGCCCCGACTCGGTCAACAGCCCCTTCAGCTCGTCCGCGTAGTACTCGGCGAGCGTCTCCCGCTCGGCGGACAGCACCAGGCGATATGGATCGGAGCCCTCCTTCAGCTGCCCGTCCGCCGCCTCCATCAGCGGATCGGCGCCGGCGCGCGGCAGCAACCGCAGGACGACGGTGCCGCGCTTGCCCGGTTCGAGCGTCACGCCCTCGACCGCGGACAGCGGGACACGCCGCTCCCCGAGCGCCTGGAACAACTTCGGTGTTCGAATCCCCCGTTCGTAACGGATGAGCACGGAGTCGGACTCGAACTCCCAGACGGCATGAAAACCCGCCAGTACGTCACCCATGCGGCTCATCGTATGCGGCACGTGCTCCTCCGTCGCCACCCGCGCAGACCGCACTTCCTGCTGTTTCTACGCGCGTCCGGCCATAGACGCATCAGTCAGACCGGTCCGGCACGCGTTGTTCTCATGCGCGCACGTCACCGCGTCGTACGCCCCGACGCCGATGTCGGCGAGGTTGCGCAGGCTGTCCGTGCCCGGCTGGAAGTAGCCGGCGTGACCCTGCGCGTCCCGGGCGGACAGCACGCGCGCGCCGTACCCCGAGGACACCGGATCGGCGCCGTGCCCGAGCCCGCCGAGCTCCAGGTACGGCACGTCCTGGATCCAGTCAGTGGCGTCCCGCATGGCCCACACCCGGGCCCTGGTGTCCAGGTGGGAGGCGGCGGAGACCCGCATACCGGGGCTCGCGGCCACCGCTATGTCGGTCACCCGGCCCGGCAGGGCGTGCGCGGCGACGCCGCAGACCACCGAGCCGTAGCTGTGGCAGATCATCGCCACCGGGGCCCGGCCGGGCAGGCTGTCCAGCAGGGCGTTCAGCCGTACGGCGCCCTCCTCGGCGCGCAGTCCGGTGGCCGCGTCCACGCCGAGTCCGTCGGGGGAGGTGTAGTCGGCCCAGGCGATCACGGCGGTACGGGTCGAGGGGCTCTGCGCGCGCTCCGCCGCGTACAGGGCCTTGGCCATGCCGACCGGGGCGGTGTACGGGCGGTAGGTCTTCTGGAAGGTGAGCAGATCGGTGTCGACGCCGGGGACGACGACCGAGATCCGCTCGGCCTTGTTCAGGTCCCCGAACACCTCCGCGATACGGCCCGAGCCCTCGGGGTCGAAGGCCAGGATCTGCCGGCCGGGGGTCAGCAGGGACTCGTAGCGGTGCATACGACGGCCCGCGTCCTGGTGCCCGGCCGCGCTGAGGCGGGTGTCGTGCATGCGTTTCTTCTCGACCTTGCGGGCCTGGTCCAGCGCGATGTGGTTGGCGCGGTAGCGCAGGCCGACGGGCGCGCCGTTCATGTTGCCGACCGCGAGCGGGTAGCGGTGGGCGAGACGGCTCTGGTCCTCGGGGCCGAGGGTGGCGAAGAAACGGCTGAGCCGGGCCGGTGCGGCCTCGGGGTCCGGCAGATGGAGGCCGTGGATGCTGCCGTGCCGCCACTTGGCGAGCGAGGCCTGCAGTGCGGTCGACTCCCGGTGGGTGCGCAGGGCGGTCCAGCCGGTGGTCGCGAGCATCACGAACACCACGGCCAGCGCCAGGAGTGCGCGCCAGACGTTCAGTTGCGGGGAGGTGTCGAAGGAAGTCACTGGGAGGACACACTAGGAGAACGAGAGGGTCTCGGGGTAACCGAGTGATAGGGATCACGTTTCGTGGATCATCGAACGCATCGTCAACGATCTCGCTCGGAACGCCAGTTCCCGGTGAGCGCCGAACCCACCTGATCCAGGTAGGACGCGGTGAGTTGACGGATGGCCTCCAGGCTGAAGTCGTCGCCCGTGCACCACTGCCGTTCGGTGACCCTTATCACCCCGCCGAACACGGCCACGGCGAGTCGCGGCCGCGGGTCGGCGTCCACGTCCACACCCTCGCGTTCGGCCAGCAGGCGGGCGATCGTCTCCTCCGTGGCCGCCGAGCGGCGCAGATGGACGGCGAGCAGCGCGGGTGTCGACTCGATCGTCCGGTACATGCGCAGATACAGCTCGACCGGGACGGCCGACTCGACGGTCCCGCGGATCGCGTCCCAGCCCTCCAGGACCGCCTGCCGCAGCGCCTCCATCGGCGCCTCCTGCGCGGGCCGCGCCCGTACGGCGGCCACGAATCGCTCCTCCGTCATGGCCTGCACCGTGAAGGCCACGTCCTCCTTGCCGGCGAAGTAGCGGAAGAAGGTGCGCTGGGAGACGCCGACGGCCTCGGCGATCTCGTCGACGGTGGTGTGCTCGTACCCGTGGGTCGTGAACAGCTCCAGAGCGGCCCGCAGCAGTGCCTCTCGTGTGCGCTGCTTCTTGCGTTCGCGCAGTGTTTCCATATGTGTCAGTTACCGACGGATGAAATCGATTGTCAATTGTCAGAGGCTGTCACTAGCCTCGAACGTATGACTAGTCAGACCACCATCGACGCGACGGGGCCGGGGGACGCATTGCCGGAAGCCTCGCTCGAGTCACCTCCGGCCGCGGGGCTGCGCGGCCATCCCTGGCTCACCCTCATCACCGTCGCCGTGGGCGTCATGATGGTGGCCCTCGACGGCACCATCGTGGCCATCGCCAACCCGACCATCAAGGAGGACCTGGGCGCGACGTTCGCCGACGTCCAGTGGATCACCAACGGCTACTTCCTGGCCCTCGCGGTCACCCTGATCACCGCGGGCAAGCTCGGTGACCGCTTCGGCCACCGGCAGACGTTCCTCATCGGCGTCACCGGCTTCGCCGCCGCCTCGGGCGCCATCGGCCTGTCCCACAGCATCGCCGCGGTCGTCACCTTCCGCGTGTTCCAGGGCCTGTTCGGCGCGCTCCTGATGCCGGCCGCACTCGGCCTGCTGCGGGCCACCTTCCCGGCCGAGAAGCTCAACATGGCCATCGGCATCTGGGGCATGGTGATCGGCGCGTCCACCGCGGGCGGCCCGATCCTCGGCGGTGTCCTCGTCGAGCACGTCAACTGGCAGTCGGTGTTCTTCATCAACGTGCCGGTCGGTGCGCTGGCGCTGCTGCTGGGCCTGCTGATCCTGCTCGACCACCGCGCGGAGAGCGCCCCACGGTCCTTTGACCTCCTCGGCATCGCGCTGCTCTCCGGCGCGATGTTCTGCCTGGTGTGGGCGCTCATCAAGGCCCCGACCTGGGGCTGGGGCGACGGTAAGACCTGGCTCTTCATCGCCGCGTCCGTGGTGTTCTTCGCCGTGTTCTCGTTCTGGGAGACGAGGGTGGAGGAACCGCTGATCCCGCTCGGCCTCTTCCGCTCGATACCCCTCTCGGCGGGCGTCGTGCTGATGGTCCTCATGGCCATCGCGTTCATGGGCGGCCTGTTCTTCGTGACGTTCTACCTGCAGAACGTCCACGGCATGAGCCCGATCAACGCGGGCCTGCACCTGCTGCCGCTCACCGGCATGATGATCGTCGGCTCGCCGCTCGCCGGCGCCGCGATCACCAAGCTCGGCCCGCGCATCCCGCTGGCCGGCGGCATGGCCGCGACCGCCGTCGCCATGTACGGCATGTCGACGCTCAAGGCCGGCACCGGAAGCGGTGTCATGTCCATCTGGTTCGCACTGCTCGGCCTCGGCCTGGCGCCGGTCATGGTCGGCGCCACCGAGGTCATCGTCGGCAACGCTCCCATGGAGCTGTCCGGTGTGGCCGGCGGTCTCCAGCAGGCGGCCATGCAGATCGGCGGCAGCCTCGGTACGGCGGTGCTGGGCGCCGTGATGGCCTCCAAGGTCGACGGCGATCTGGCGGGCAACTGGACGGGCGCCGGGCTGCCGCAGCTGACCCCGGATCAGCTGCACAAGGCGTCCGAGGCGGTGCAGGTCGGTGTGGCTCCGGTGCCGAAGGGGGTGCCGGAGCAGACCGCCGCGAAGATCACGGAGGTCGCCCATCACACCTTTGTCTCCGGCATGAGCCTCGCCTCCCTGGTCGCGGCGGGCGTGGCGGCGGTCGCCGTCCTCGTCGCGCTGCTCACCAAGCGGGGTGCGAACGCGGAGGCGGGTGCGGGCGCGGGCCACATCTGAGTCCGGCTCCGTCCGGGCCTCTTCCGTGGATTTCGCCTATCAGGGTGACTTCGCTAAAGATCCCTCGCACCGGACGCGCGCCGCAGGTCACAGTGGGTCAACTCCTCCGCAGGGCATGGGAGGACGGCCGGGCCGCGGCGCGCGCAGCGGAGGGGGCTGTGCGCGCCGGCCTGCGGCGCTTGGGCCGGGCGGCAACGGGGGTGGGGCTGGATGTCCCTTGCCGGGTGCGAGTGAGTGGTGGGCCGGTCGCGCCAGTTCCCCGCGCCCCTGAGCGAGTTGCGGCTCGCCTGCCCAGGGGCGCGGGGAACTGCGCGAGCGACCACATGCGACGCGCACCCGGCAATGGACCCGCTGCCCCCGCCCCAGTCGCCGTCTACGCGTCTCCTCCCGCCGCCCCCGGATGCGCAGCCGAAACATCAAGCAACTGATACCGGTCGATGGCCTGCTTCAGCACCGAACGGTCCACCTTCCCCTCCCGTGCCAGCTCCGTCAGCACCGCGACGACGATCGACTGCGCGTCGATGTGGAAGAACCGCCGAGCCGCCCCCCGGGTGTCGGCGAAGCCGAACCCGTCCGCCCCCAGCGACTGATAAGCACCCGGCACCCACCGCGCGATCTGGTCCGGAACCGATCGCATCCAGTCGGACACGGCCACGAACGGACCCTCGGCGCCGCTGAGCTTCCGCGTCACATACGGCACCCGCTGCTCCTCCTCCGGATGCAGCAGGTTGTGCTCCTCGCACGCCACGGCCTCGCGGCGCAGCTCGTTCCAGGAGGTGGCCGACCAGACGCCAGCGCGCACGTTCCACTCCTCGGCGAGGATCCGCTGCGCCTCCAGCGCCCACGGGACGGCCACGCCCGACGCCATGATCTGCGCCGGGATCGAGCCCGCCGTGCCCTCGCTCAGCTTGTGGACGCCCTTCAGGATGCCCTCGACGTCCACGTTCTCCGGCTCGGCCGGGTGCTGGATGGGCTCGTTGTAGACGGTCAGGTAGTAGAAGACGTCCTCGCCATGGGGGTGGTCCGCGTCGGCGCCGTACATGCGGCGCAGGCCGTCCTGCACGATGTGCGCGATCTCGTACGAGTACGCCGGGTCGTAGGCCACGCACGCCGGGTTGGTCGAGGCGAGCAGCTGCGAGTGGCCGTCCGCGTGCTGCAGACCCTCACCGGTCAGCGTCGTACGGCCGGCGGTCGCGCCCAGGACGAATCCGCGCGCCAGCTGGTCGGCCATCTGCCAGAACTGGTCACCGGTGCGCTGGAAACCGAACATCGAGTAGAAGACGTACACCGGGATCAGCGGTTCGCCGTGCGTGGCGTAGGCCGAGCCCGCCGCGATCAGGGACGCCGTGCAGCCCGCCTCGGAGATGCCGTCGTGCAGCATCTGGCCGGTCGGCGACTCCTTGTAGGCGAGGAGCAGGTCCCGGTCCACCGCCTCGTACTGCTGCCCGAGCGGGTTGTAGATCTTCGCGCTCGGGAAGAAGGAGTCCATGCCGAACGTGCGGTACTCGTCCGGCGCGATCAGCACGAACCGGCGGCCGATCTCCTTGTCCCGCATGAGATCCTTCAGCAGTCGGACGAACGCCATCGTCGTGGCGATGGCCTGCTGGCCCGAGCCTTTCTTCACCGTCGCGTACGTCTTGTCGTCCGGCAGTGCGAGCGGCTTGGAGCGCACGACGCGCGTCGGGACGTACCCGCCGCACTGCTTGCGCATGTCGTGCATGTACTGGATCTCGTCGGTGTCCCGGCCCGGGTGGTAGTACGGCGGCGGGCCGGACTCCAGCTGCTGGTCCGTGATCGGCAGGTGCAGACGGTCCCGGAAGCGCTTGAGGTCGTCGACCGTCAGCTTCTTCATCTGGTGCGTGGCGTTGCGGCCCTCGAAGTTGGGGCCCAGCGTCCAGCCCTTGATCGTCTTGGCCAGGATGACCGTCGGCTGGCCCTTGTGCTCCTTGGCCGCCTTGAAGGCCGCGTAGATCTTGCGGTGGTCGTGACCGCCGCGGCCCAGGTGCAGGATCTGGTCGTCGGTCATGTTCTCGACCATCGCGCGCAGCCGGTGGTCGTCACCGAAGAAGTGCTCGCGGATGTATGCGCCGGACTCCGTGGCGTACGTCTGGAACTGGCCGTCCGGGGTCGTGTTCATCTTGTTGACGAGGATGCCGTCCCGGTCCTGCGCGAGCAGCGGGTCCCAGGTGCGGTCCCAGATCAGCTTGATCACGTTCCAGCCGGCGCCCCGGAAGATCGACTCCAGCTCCTGGATGATCTTCCCGTTGCCACGCACCGGGCCGTCGAGCCGCTGCAGGTTGCAGTTGACCACGAAGGTCAGGTTGTCCAGGCTCTCCCGGGCCGCGATGGACAGCTGGCCGAGTGACTCCGGCTCGTCCATCTCGCCGTCGCCGAGGAACGCCCATACGTGCGACTTGGAGGTGTCGGCGATGCCGCGCGCCTCCATATAGCGGTTCATCCGCGCCTGGAAGATCGCGCCGAGCGGACCGAGGCCCATGGAGACCGTCGGGAACTCCCAGAAGTCCGGCATGGAGCGCGGGTGCGGATAGCTGGACAGGCCGTCGGGGTACTTCGACTTCTCCTGGCGGAATCCGTCGAGCTGGTTCTCGGTGAGCCGGTCGAGCAGGTACGCGCGTGCGTAGATACCCGGCGAGGCGTGGCCCTGGAAGAAGACCTGGTCGCCGCCGTCGCCCTCGTCCTTGCCGCGGAAGAAGTGGTTGAAGCCGACGTCGTACAGGGAGGCCGAGGAGGCGAAGGTGGCGATGTGGCCGCCGACGCCGATGCCGGGGCGCTGGGCGCGCGAGACCATCACGGCCGCGTTCCAGCGGGTCGCGTTGAGGATCTTGCGCTCGATTTCCTCGTTGCCCGGGAAGAACGGCTCGTCCTTGGTGGCGATCGTGTTGACGTAGTCTGTGCTGCGCATCTCGGGCACGGACACGCGCCGCTCGCGGGCCCGCTCGATCAGTCGGAGCATGAGATAGCGGGCCCGTTCCCGGCCGCGCTCGTCCACGGCGGCGTCGAGGGAGTCGAGCCACTCCTGGGTCTCTTCGGGGTCGAAGTCAGGAACCTGACTCGGAAGGCCGCCAATGATGATCGGATTGCGATCGGATCCGGAAGCCACGCTGTTCCTTACCTGTCAGAGGGCCGTCTTCTGCAGTTTCTTGTTTTTCCGCACCTGCCTGCACCGCTCCCCATCGTCTACCTCGGGGCGGCGTACGTCATCTCCGTCGGTCAAAACGCAACGATACGCCCGGGGTGTGACGCGCTTGGCAAAGATGTTCGAGGAGTGGAGCAAAACAGGCAAATGCGTGCGATGTGGGTCACGCTGAATCGGGATACGGTGCCAGGAGTTGCGGTGACAAGGCCGGGATCGTCACCGTTTCGGCGGTCCGAACGGCCGGGTACTTGCGCGATCCGTCCCGCCCGTGTGGACTACGGCCAAGCAACGCGCGCACGCGCGTGGCTGAGTTTTACCCAAAGACATGATCAGGAGGCAGACCGTGAGCGCGACCGCGGACCACGCGGAGACGAGCCTGGCCGTCAGGCTGGGGTTCCAGCCCGACCAGGTGGTCCAGGAGATCGGCTACGACGACGACGTCGACCAGGACCTCCGCGAGTCCATCGAGGAAGCCATCGGCAATGAGCTGATGGACGAGGACTACGACGACGTGGCCGATGCCGTGTTGCTGTGGTTCCGTGACGACGACGGCGACCTGACCGATGCGCTGGTCGACGCCATCGGCTACCTCGAAGAGGGCGGCCAGATCCTCCTCCTGACGCCGAAGACCGGCCGGGACGGCTACATCGAGCCCAGCGACATCAGTGACGCGGCGCAGACGGCCGGCCTGTCGCAGACCAAGAGCGTCAGCGTGGGCAAGGACTGGAACGGCAGCAGGCTTTCGACCCCGAAGGCCGCCGCCAAGCGGTGACTGTCTCCGGCAGGTGAGCGATGCGGGGGCGGCGGTCCCTCCGGGTGACCGCCGCCCCCGCCGCCGTAGGCTGTTCTCCTCCGAACAGCCCACCGAAAGGGAAGCATCCCGATGGCGATCCAGGTCGGCGACAAGGCCCCTGACTTCGAGCTCAAGGACAACCACGGCCGCACCGTGAAGCTCTCGGACCTCCGCGGCGACAAGAACGTGGTCCTCCTCTTCTATCCGTTCGCCTTCACCGGTGTGTGCACCGGTGAGCTGTGCGAGCTGCGCGACAACCTGCCGAAGTTCGTCAACGACGACACCCGGCTGCTCGCCGTCTCCAACGACTCCATCCACACCCTGCGCGTCTTCGCGGAGCAGGAGGGCCTGGAGTACCCGCTGCTCAGCGACTTCTGGCCGCACGGCAACGTCTCGCGCGCGTACGGCGTCTTCGACGAGGACAAGGGATGCGCCGTCCGGGGCACCTTCATCATCGACAAGGAAGGCGTCGTGCGGTGGACCGTGGTCAACGGCCTGCCGGACGCGCGCGACCTGAACGAGTACGTGAAGGCGCTCGACACCCTGTAGGCCGACCGTGGCCGACACCTGTGGTCCTCCGAGTCCAGGGTCTGCGGGGGGCGGGAACCCGTCACTAGGATCGGCACGTTGATCCCATATCCGAAGCACGACGGGGCTTTCCGCCCCTGGACACCACATGGAGGACTCGTGGGAGTCAGCCTCAGCAAGGGCGGCAACGTATCGCTGACGAAGGAGGCCCCGGGTCTGACCGCGGTCCTCGTCGGTCTGGGCTGGGACGCCCGTACCACGACCGGCAGTGACTTCGACCTCGACGCCAGCGCGCTGCTGCTGAACAACTCCGGCAAGGTCGCGAGCGACCAGCACTTCGTCTTCTTCAACAACCTCAAGAGCCCCGAGGGCTCGGTCGAGCACACCGGTGACAACCTCACCGGTGAGGGTGAGGGCGACGACGAGGTGATCAAGGTCAACCTCGCCGGAGTCCCGGCCGACATCGAGAAGATCGTCTTCCCGGTGTCGATCTACGACGCCGAGAACCGCCAGCAGTCCTTCGGCCAGGTCCGCAACGCCTACATCCGCGTGGTGAACCAGGCCGGCGGCCAGGAGATCGCCCGCTACGACCTGAGCGAGGACGCCTCCACCGAGACCGCGATGGTCTTCGGCGAGCTGTACCGGCACGGGGCGGAGTGGAAGTTCCGCGCCATCGGCCAGGGCTACGCCTCCGGTCTGCGCGGTATCGCGCAGGACTTCGGCGTCAACGTCTGAGGTACGACAGCCCGCACATCCCGTCCGGCGCCGCACCGTTTACGGGCGGCGCCGGACGTGCAGGAAAACCAGGAAAGCACCACTAGGGGAGGACCAGCATCATGGGCGTCACGCTCGCCAAGGGAGGCAATGTCTCCCTCTCCAAGGCCGCACCGAATCTCACGAACGTCATGATCGGGCTCGGCTGGGACGCGCGCTCCACCACCGGCGCCCCCTTCGACCTGGACGCCAGCGCCCTGCTGTGCGGCGCGGGCAACCGCGTCATGGGCGACGAGTGGTTCGTCTTCTACAACCAGCTCAAGAGCCCCGACGGCTCGGTCGAGCACACCGGTGACAACCTCACCGGTGAGGGCGAGGGCGATGACGAATCGATCCTGGTCGACCTCACCAAGGTGCCGGCGCAGTGCGAGAAGATCGTCTTCCCGGTCTCGATCCATATGGCGGACGAGCGCGGCCAGACTTTCGGCCAGGTCTCCAACGCCTTCATCCGGGTCGTGAACCAGGCCGACGGCCAGGAACTGGCCCGCTACGACCTGAGCGAGGACGCCTCCACCGAGACCGCCATGATCTTCGGCGAGCTGTACCGCTACCAGGGGGAGTGGAAGTTCCGGGCCGTGGGCCAGGGCTACGCCTCGGGCCTGCGCGGCATCGCCCTGGACTTCGGGGTGAACGTCTCGTAGCCGAAGGCGTCTCCCAGGGCCTGTGCTGTGGCTTTTCGGTGAGAGTCGCCCTGGACGGTACGGCCGGTGGGGCGCCCCTCTAGACTCGGGGTCAATGTTTCGCAAAGCCGAGTACGGCGCGGGGGAAACCCGTACCTTCAAGATTGGGTAGCCAGTGCTTCTGAAAACCTTCGGCTGGTCGTTCGCGGTGACCGCGCTAGGCCTGGTCGCCGCGGTCTTCTACGGGGGGTGGGAGGCCTTCGGCGTCGTGGCGATCCTCGCCGTCCTCGAGATCTCGCTGTCGTTCGACAACGCGGTGGTCAACGCCGGGATCCTGAAGAAGATGAACGCCTTCTGGCAGAAGATCTTCCTCACGGTCGGCGTCCTCATCGCGGTCTTCGGCATGCGGCTGGTGTTCCCGGTCGTCATCGTGGCCGTCACCGCCAAGCTCAGCCCGTACGACGCGGTTCATCTGGCCCTCACCGACAAGGACCGCTACCAGCAGCTGGTCACCGACGCCCACCCGGCGATCGCCGCGTTCGGTGGCATGTTCCTGTTGATGATCTTCCTGGACTTCATCTTCGAGGACCGGGACATCCAGTGGCTGCGCTGGATCGAGCGGCCTCTGGCCAAGCTCGGCAAGGTCGACATGCTGGCGGTCTGCATCGCGCTGATCGCCCTGCTGATCACCTCCTTGACCTTCGCCACCCAGGCCCACCAGCACGGCGGCGCCCACGCGGACAAGGCGCAGACGGTCCTGATCGCCGGCGTCGCCGGCTTGATCACATACATGATCGTCGGAGGTCTGTCCGGTTACTTCGAGGACCGGCTGGAGGAAGAGGAGGAGCGCGAGCACGAGGAGGAGGAAGAGGCTGCCCGCACCGGCAAGAAGAAGTCGGCGGTGCTGCTGGCCGGCCAGGCCGCGTTCTTCATGTTCCTCTACCTGGAGGTCCTGGACGCGTCCTTCTCCTTCGACGGCGTGATCGGCGCCTTCGCCATCACCAACGACATCGTGATGATGGCCCTCGGCCTCGGCATCGGCGCGATGTACGTCCGCTCCCTCACGGTCTACCTGGTCCGCCAGGGCACCCTCGACGACTACGTCTTCCTGGAGCACGGCGCCCACTACGCCATCGGCGCTCTGGCCGTGATCCTCATGGTCACCATCAAGTACGAGATCAACGAGGTCATCACCGGCCTCGTCGGCGTCGTCCTGATCGCCTGGTCCTTCTGGTCCTCCGTCCGCCGCAACCGCGTACTGGCGGCCGCCGGCGAGGACAGCGACGAGAAGGCCGAGGTTTCCTCCGGGGTGTGACGCCCCGGCCGGTGAGGAACGCTCTGAGCGGGGCGGCCGACAGGGCCGGCCGCCCCGACGGCGTTCACCAGAGTGACCAGGGGGCGGGAATGGGTTTCTTCGACGGACTGCTGGGCGCGCGGCTCTCCGACTTCGACTCGGGCGAAGCCGCGACCGGCTCCATCCAGCTCAACGGGCGCCACCACACGGTGTCGCTCACCAAACAGGGCGCGGCCACCGGCCATCTGCGCGTCAACCTCACCTGGCGGATGCGCACCTCCGACTTCGACGCGAACCAGCGCACCAGCCTCTTCCGGCACCCCTTCAAGGCCCTCAAGCCGCCGGAGGTGCTGGGCCACGGCCAGAGCATGGTCAACGTCGACCTCGACCTCGGCTGCCTGTACGAACTGACCGACGGCACGAAGGGCGTCGTCCAGCCGCTCGGCAACTACCTCGGCGACGTCAACGCCCCGCCGTACATCAAGCTCAGCGGCGACGACCGGTTCGGCTCGGCGTCCGGCGAGACGATGTACATCAACCTCGACCACCGCGACGCCATCAAACGCCTGCTGGTCTTCGTCTACATCTACGACCAGACCCCGGCCTTCGACCGCACCCACGCCATCGTCACGCTGTACCCCAGCAACGGCCCCCGCATCGAGATAGGCCTCGACGAACGCCACCCCCAGGCCCGCTCCTGCGCGGTCGTCATGATCGAGAATGTGAAGGGCGAGCTGGTCGTCCGCCGCGAGGTGAAGTTCGTGTACGGGTTCCAGGGGGAGCTGGACCGGCTGTACGGGTGGGGGCTGCAGTGGGGGCGAGGCTACAAGACGAAGGCGGAGCGCTGAGTCGCCCACCGGCTCGGGGCGCACTGCCGATGTAGTCCCGCGCCCTGGGCAGCCCTGCTCACCGCCCGATGAACTGCGGCCCCTGCGGAGGCAGCCGGAAGTTCGGATCCGCCGGCCCCACCGGAACCGGCTGAGGCTGCGGATACCCGTACGCCGGCTGGGCCGAGGCCGGCTGCGGATACCCGTACGCCGGTGGCTGCTGCGGAACCGCCGGAGGCAATGGCGGCACAACCGGAGGCAGCGACTCCTCCACATCCGACTCGTCGACCGAGATACCGAAGTCCGTCGCGAGCCCCTTCAGCCCGTTGGAGTAGCCCTCGCCCAGCGCGCGGAACTTCCAGCCCTCTCCGCGCCGGTACAGCTCACCGCAGATCAGCGCGGTCTCCGCACCCGTCTCCGGCTTGATCTCGAACCGGGCCAGCGGCTCCCCGTCGACGGCCGAGGCGTCGTACAGCAGGATGCACAGCGCCGGCACCTGGTCGAAGGTGACCCCGTCCGCCGACGCGACCAGCAGGATCCGGCCGACGTCCGGCTCGACACCGGGCAGATCCGACTGGATCGTGTCGGTCAGGCCCTCGGTGACGCGCTTCTTGCCGAGCCGCCACACCTTCCCGGAGGGGTGCCGGGGCTGGTTGTAGAAGACGAAGTCCTCGTCGGAGCGCACACGGCCGCCGGGGCCCAGCAGCAGCGCCGAGACATCCACGTCCGGGACCCCCTGTCCGGGCGTCCAGCGCAGTTCGGCGCGGACCGTTTCGGCCGCCAGCGGGATGTTCGACCCCTTCAGCATCGCGTGCGTCATGCGGTCATCCTGCCTGCTCGGTCTTGGCCACGACAATGCGGGGGGTGGTGTCCCACGGCGCTGCCTACACGGGCGAGTTACCAGAAATTCATGCCCGCAGGGAACCCCTGACATGGGTCTCTACGTACTATTACCGGCCACCTTTTACCGAACCCTGGTATCGAACACAGACTCGGCTCGCACCCTTGAGGGAGTCCTATGCGTCATTTCGGGCACATCGCCCCCGAGGTGCGGCAGCGCCTCTTCCACCGGGAGCCCGGCGCGTTCACCGCCGACTCCCCGGCCCGGCTGCTCGCTGCCGCCCTCGGCGCCACCCTGTACAGCCCGGCCACCCGGCCGTGGCTCGCCGACGACATCGTCAAACAGGCCGGGAACGGCGTGGTCTCGATGGTGCTGTGCCTGGAGGACTCGATCGACGACGCGGACGTCGGGGCCGGCGAGGACAACCTCGTCCGGCACTTCGCCGAACTGGCCGCCCGGCCCGGAGCCGAGCCGCCACTGCTGTTCATCCGTGTCCGCGCCCCCGAGCAGATCCCCGACCTCGCCCGCCGCCTCGGCCCGTCCATCCGGCTGCTGTCCGGATTCGTGCTGCCGAAGTTCACCGAGGAACGCGGCATCCCGTTCCTGGAGGCCCTGACGGCCGCCGAGGCCGAGAGCGGCCGCCGGCTGTTCGCCATGCCCGTCCTGGAGTCCCCCGAGCTGCTCTACCGCGAGTCCCGCGTGGAGACCCTGGAAGGCATCGCCCGCGCCGTCGACAAATACCGCGACCGGGTGCTGGCGCTCCGCCTCGGCGTGACCGACTTCTGCTCCTCCTACGGCCTGCGCCGCGCCCCGGACATGACCGCCTACGACGTCCAGATCGTCGCCTCCGTGATCGCCGACGTCGTGAACATGCTGGGCCGGGCCGACGGCACCGGATTCACCGTGACCGGCCCGGTGTGGGAGTACTTCCGGGTCTCCGAGCGCATGTTCAAGCCGCAGCTGAGGCAGAGCCCCTTCCTGGAGGTACAGGCCGTGGAGTTGCGCGAGAAGCTGATCGAGCACGCCATGGACGGACTGCTGCGGGAGATCTCCCTCGACCAGGCCAACGGTCTGCTCGGCAAGACCTGCATCCACCCCTCCCATGTGCTGCCCGTCCACGCGCTGTCCGTGGTCAGCCACGAGGAGTACAGCGACGCCCAGGACATCCTGCGGCCGGAACGCGGCGGCGGAGGTGTGCTCCGGTCGTCCTACACGAACAAGATGAACGAGGTGAAGCCGCACCGGGCCTGGGCCGAGCGCACCCTGCTGCGCGCCGAGGTCTTCGGCGTCGCCCACGAGGACGTGGGCTTCGTGGAGCTGCTTGCTGCCGGAATAAGGAACGCATGAAGAACGCGGTGAACGACGGGGTCTGGTCCGGCAGCGACGGGGTCTGGACCGGCAGCTGGGTCGCCGAGCGGCTCGGTGTCGAACTCATGGGTGACGAGGTGCTGCCGGCCCTGCTCGGGCTCGCCCTGCGGCGCAATCCCAGGCGGGCCCATCTGCTGGTGTCCAACGTCCTCGGCAAGCACGTGCCGCAGTCGCCGACGGTGGTCTACGAGTACGGCCACCGCCTGGGCCGACGGGTCGCCGAGCTGCTCGGCGAGACGGAGGCCGGTGCCGCGGTCGTCCTCGGGTATGCGGAGACCGCGACGGGGCTCGGCCATGCGGTGGCGGACGGTCTGGGTACGGCGCCGTATCTGCACTCCACGCGGCGGTCGGTGGCCGGGGTTGCCCGGGCGGGCGGCTTTGAGGAGTCGCATTCTCATGCCACGTCTCACTTGCTGCTGCCGGAGGATCCCGCGCTGCTGGCCGGTGACGGTCCGCTTGTGCTGGTCGACGATGAGTTCTCCACCGGCAACACCGTCCTCAACACCATTCGCGACCTGCATGAACGGTATCCGCGGCGGCGGTATGTGGTGGTGGCGCTGGTTGATATGCGCTCGCCCGAGGACGCTGCTCGGATGGAACGGTTCGCCGGTGAGATCGGGGCGCGGGTGGATCTGATCGCCTCCGCGTCCGGGGGCGTACGGCTGCCGGAAGGCGTGCTGGAGAAGGGGCAGCAACTGGTGGCCCGGTACGAGTCCGCCGGGTGCCGGTCCGTGGTGGCTGCCCGCGCCGTCCACCGCGCTCCTTGTCGGCTCGACCTGCACTGGCCGGCCGGCCTTCCCGACGGCGGGCGCCACGGCTTCACCCCCGTTCACCGCGCCCGTCTCGAAACCGCGCTGCCCGCCATGGCCGGCCGAATTCGCGACGCCCTGCCCCCCGGCGCCCGGCGCGTGCTCGTCCTCGGCTTCGAAGAGCTGATGTACGCCCCGCTGCGGCTCGCACACGAGCTGGAGCAGGGCGCCGACGTGGAGGTGCGGTTCTCCACCACCACCCGCTCGCCCGTCCTCGCGGTGGACGACCCCGGCTACGCCATCCGCACCCGCCTCGCCTTCCCCGCCCATGACGACCCGGCGGACGGCCCCGGCGAGCGCTACGCCTACAACGTGGCGGGCGGTGGCTTCGACGCCGTCGTAGCAGTGGTCGACTCCGTCGCCGACACCCCGGCCCTGCACGCGCCCGACGGCCTGCTGGCCCGCCTCGCCGCCCACACCCCGCACGTCCTGCTCGCGGTCGTCCCGTCGTACGTTCCGCACGCTCCCGAAAGGCCGGCCATGCTGCCCGAGCCCCTCCGTGGCCCCGCATTCTCCTCGTACGCGCCCGAGGAGGTCGGCTGGCTGCTCCAGGACCTCTCCGACGTCACGCTGGAGGCGCCGACCGAGGAGCGGGAGGAGGCCATCCAGAGCGGCGGCGCGCACTACGCCGAGTCGCTGCCGGTGGAGTACCAGCCGAGCGAGCAGTACCAGGAGCTGTTCCACACGGCCCTCGACGTCTCCACCGCCCGGCTCGCCCAGGCGGTCGGCGTGGTGACCGAGGCCGTCATCGCCGAGCGGTCACCGCGCCCGGTGCTGGTCTCGCTCGCCCGCGCGGGCACCCCGGTCGGCATCCTCATGCGCCGCTGGGCCCGGTTCCGGCACGGCCTCGACCTGCCGCACTACGCCGTGTCGATCGTGCGCGGCCGCGGTATCGACGCCAACGCGCTGCGCTGGCTCGCCGCCCACCACGACCCGGGTGACGTCGTGTTCGTCGACGGCTGGACCGGAAAGGGCGCCATCACCCGTGAACTCGCCCAGGCCGTCGAGGAGTTCGAGAAGGCGGAGGGTATCAGCGGCTTCGACCCGGAGATCGCCGTACTCGCCGACCCGGGCTCCTGTGTGCGCACCTACGGCACCCGTGAGGACTTCCTCATCCCCTCCGCCTGCCTCAACTCGACCGTCTCCGGCCTGATTTCGCGTACGGTCCTGCGTGCCGACCTGGTCGGCCCGGACGACTTCCACGGCGCGAAGTTCTACCGCGAACTGGCCGGCGCCGATGTCTCCGCGGGCTTCCTCGACGCCGTCACCGCGCGCTTCTCCGAGGTCACCGACACCGTCGAGGAGGCGGTGAAGGATCTGATGGCCGAGGACCGCACCCCGACCTGGGCGGGCTGGCGGGCCGTCGAGCGGATCAGCGAGGAGTACGGCATCCATGATGTGAACCTCGTCAAGCCCGGCGTCGGCGAGACGACCCGGGTGCTGCTGCGCCGGGTGCCCTGGAAGATCCTGGCCCGCAAGGGGGCCGGGGCCGACCTGGATCACGTCCGCCTGCTCGCCGGACAAAGGGGCGTCCCGGTCGAGGAGGTCGGCGAACTGCCGTACACCTGCGTCGGGTTGATCCACCCCCAGTACACGCGGGGTGCCACGGGTGCCGACGGCAAGGCGGTGAACGTCTGATGCCGGTGCTGGTGGCGAGCGACCTCGACCGTACGCTCATCTACTCCTCGGCGGCCCTCGCGCTGACCATGCCGGACGCCCGGGCGCCCCGGCTGCTGTGCGTGGAGGTGCACGAGGCCAAGCCGCTCTCCTACATGACCGAGACGGCGGCGCAGCTGCTGACCGACCTCGGCGACACGGCCGTCTTCGTGCCGACGACGACCCGGACGCGCAAGCAGTACCAGCGGATCAACCTGCCCGGACCGCCTCCGAAGTACGCGATCTGCGCCAACGGCGGCCATCTGCTGGTCGACGGGGTCACCGACGCCGACTGGCACGCGGGTGTGCAGGCGCGGCTGGCGGAGGAGTGCGCGTCGCTGACGGAGGTGCGTGAGCACCTGGCGCGGACCGCCGATCCGGCGTGGGTGCGCAAGCACCGGGTCGCCGAGGACCTGTTCGCCTATCTCGTGGTCGAGCGCGAGCTGCTGCCCGAGGACTGGGTGAAGGAGCTGGCGGTCTGGGCGGAGAACCGGGGCTGGACCGTCTCGCTCCAGGGCCGCAAGATCTACGCCGTCCCGCAGCCGCTCACCAAGAGCGCGGCGGTACGGGAGGTCGCCCGCCGCACCGGCGCGCAGCTGACGCTGGCAGCCGGGGATTCCCTGCTCGACGCCGACCTCCTCCTTGCCGCCGACCGGGGCTGGCGCCCGGGACATGGCGAGCTGGCCGACACGGGGTGGACGGCACCGGAGATCGCGGCACTGCCGGAGCGGGGGGTCTTGGCGGGCGAGCGGATCCTCCGGGAGTTCCTGAAAGCGACGCGCAGGACAGCACCCTGAGACGACGGCATTTCGTGGCGCCCACAGTGGAGCTACCCGCAGCACCCTCCACCACAGCATCCGCCCCCGCCGCCCGCCTGCGGCGCAGGGGCGGATGCACTTTTCGTACCGCCCCCCACCGCCACGGTGGACAGCAGCTTCACCGTGTCGTCATGCCCGGCAGGGCACTGCGCGGGGGCGGCGGACTCCGCCATCGGCCGGCTGAGTTCGAACGTGTCGCCGCAGGTCCGGCAGCGGTACTCGTAGCGAGGCATGGGCACAGACTAGCCGTCGTCCGCGGGATGCTCCCGCTCGGCCGCCTCGGGATGGCGGGCCCGCCAGTACGGGTTGTCGTGCGGCAGGGTCGAGCCGACCCGGCCGTACATGCCGAAGGTCATCAGCAGCAGGCCCACGACGAAGCTGAAGAACACGTTCTGGATCTTGAACGCCAGGAAGTTCTGTGGTGTGTCCAGCAGGCCGAGGTTCAGGAAGCCGCTCAGCAGGAACAGCACTCCGAACACCATGTTCAGCGTGGATGCCACGTTTCCGCCGACCACCATGCCGGCGAGCAGGATCGCCCCGACGACGATCGACAGCACGCTCAGCGTGTCGTTGGTGTTCAGCCCGGCGACCTCGGCACCACCGGTGCTGAAGAAGCCGATGTTGTGGAGCAGACCCAGGATGCCGAAGGCGACGAGGAACGCGCCGATCAGCCCCGCACTGATCCGGTAGACCGTGTTCAGCCGGTGGTCGACGGGCAGATGCTGATCGAACCGGATCCGCTGCCGCTGACGTGGTTGCGCTGCGTGTGTGGCCATATCCGCCTCCCTCGGGCGCTAGCGGAGGCCAAACGTCCACCCCAACTATCCGCCTGCCCGACGGCGCCCTGCAACCGACGGGACTGCAACCCCTAGGGGCGCGAGCCCCCGCTCAGTGGCCCACCCCGCTCTTCACGAATCCGGGCCACGACGAGCGCCGCCATCTGCCGGACGGCCTCCGTCTCGCTCAGGAAGTGCCAATAGTCGGGATGCCGGCCGGCCTCCAGCGTCCCGATCGCCCGCTCCAGCCGCCCCACCGCGTCGTCCAGCGGCCGCGCATGCCGGGGATCCGGCGTCGTACGGCCCGACATGGCCAGCCGCTGGGCGTCCCGGATCGCGAACCGGGTGCGCTCGATCTCGGCCTGCGGATCCTTCTGTACGGCGTTCAGCCGTGTGAGCCGGTCGCCGGCGGCCGACACGGCCTCGTCGGTGGTGTTCAGCAGGGCCCGTACCGTCGACAGCAGCGAGGTGGCGTCGGGCCAGTGCTGGGCGTCGCGGGCCGCCTGCGCCTCGCGGAGCTTCAGCTCGGCCTGTCGTACGTCCCGCGCGGCCTGCTCGGGCACCTGCTGCAGGTCCTGCCAGCAGGCGGCCGCGAACCGGCGCCGCAGCTCGCTCAGGACCGGGTCCACCTGCCCGGCCCGGGTGGTGAGCGCCTGGGCCCGGGTGCGCAGGCTGACCAGCCGGTGATCGATCTCGGCGGCCTTCTGCGGCAGCCGCTCGGCCTCGGCCCGGATCGCTCCGGCCTCCCGCTGCACCCGCTCGGCCCGCTCCACGGTCTGCTGCACCCCGTGCTGCCCGGCGCCCTGGTTCAGCTTGGTCAGCTCAGGGGACAGTGCGGCGAGCCGGCCGGCCAGGTCATCGGCCCGCAGCCCCTTCTCCCGTACGGAGTCCAGGGCGTTGCTGGCGCCCAGCAGCGCCTGCCGGGCCCGCTCCACGGCGGGTGCCAGCCGGGCCAGCTGGGTCTCGGCCTTGCCGAGCAGCGGCCCCAGCGAACCGCCGAACCGGTCCAGGTCCTGCCTGACCCGGATCAGCTCGTCCTTGGCGGACGTCAGCTCCGAGCGCGCCCGGGAGGCCGCCGCGGCCTCCAGGTCGTCCCGGTCGAGATCATGGGCGTCGACGGCCTGGATGTAGCGCTGGCTGACCTCGTCGATGCGCCGGCCGAGCGTCTCGAAGTCCGTGGCGGCACGCCGGGCGGCGGGGGAGTCGTCCACGGCCGTGATGGTCTCGATGGAGATCCTGAGGTCCCGCTGGGCGGTGTCCAGTTCGTAGAACGCGGCCGCCGCGGCGTCCTTCGCGGCCTGCGCCTCGGCCCGCTGGCTCTCCGCCCGGCCGCCGAACCAGCGCCGGGTGCCCCCGCCGGCGAACGCGGCGGGCAGGGCGAGCGCGGCCAGCACCGGCAGGGTCATCAGGGTGAGTGTGTCGCGCAGAGCCGAGGACCCGCCCCGGATCCGCACGGTCGACGGCGGATGCGGGTACGACCGCTTCGCTGGCGTGCCCGGTGTCGCCGTCACATCCCTCTCCCGTGGTGTGGTTCGCCGTGGGTGGTGTCATTCTCCCACCCGTTGTAGACGAACACACGGGCCGGTCAGTTCGCGCTGCGCACGGTCACTTTCCCGTCCTGACGGTCACTTTCCCGTCCGCGGAATGGGCCGAGACCCGGTGCGGGCTGGTGTCGTCGCGGGGCACGGACACCGACACCCCGCCGTCGTCGGAGCCGGCCGACAGCCGGTACGCGCCCTTGGGCAGGGCGACCGTGACGGCGCCGTCGGCGCTGGAGGCGTCCACCTGGTCGGGTACGGCGGACAGCCGCACATACACGGAACCGTCGCTGGAGTCCGCCTTCACCTGGCGGGAGGAGACGTCGGCGTGCACCGCACCGTCCGCCGACCTCAGGTCGAGCGGCCCGCTGGAGTCGGTGACGTGTACGGCGCCGTCCGCCGTGTCGACGCTCAGCGGATCCCGGAACCCCTGCGCCCGTACGCTGCCGTCCGCGTCGTCGACCTTCACGCTGATCCCGCGCGGCACCACGATCCGGTGCCGGGCCGAGCAGTCCGCGATGAACCCCGAGCAGTGCACGCGCAGCACCAGCCGGTCGTCCTTGAAGGACCACCGCACCGCCGGACTGCCGCCGAGCACGACGGAACCCTGGAACCACCGGGTCACCTCGACGGTCCCGGACTTCGCGGAGCCGTCGGCGACGACCTCCAGGGCGGAGTCGTCGGAGTCGACGGTGAGGGTGCGGCCGTGCAGCGCGAAGGACCGGTGGTCGGGATGCGTGTCGTCACTGGCGTCGGCGCCGCAGGCGCTCACCCCCGCGACGAGCACGCCGGTGACGACGGCCATGGCGGCGGCGCGGACTGGAACGGAACGGGCCATACGGATCTCCCCCTGCACCGGTCCGCCGGGTCACGGCGGCCGGACCAACTCGGTCTCCGCCGACCCTAGGTGATCATCACCCGTGCCCCGATCCGGCAGTCTCCCGGACCGGGGGTGGGGTTAACCCCCGTATGCCGTGACCCGGCGTCACAGGTTTGCGGTGCACCGGTCCCGGCAAGGTAGGCTGTCGACTCGTCCTGGGCGCACAGCCCGGGTGTCCGGGTGCGTAGCTCAGGGGTAGAGCGCCTGCCTTACAAGCAGGATGTCGGCGGTTCGAAACCGTCCGCGCCCACCGATGGAGCCCCCGGCCGTACGGCTGGGGCTCTTCTCATTCCTCTTCTGTTCCCTCTCCTCGCGGCTGCCGCTTGTGCGCGTGCTTCAGTCCGGTGCGGGCCTCCATGCGGTCCGCTGCCGCGACCTCGGCCCAGAAGCGGTGCGTGCTGACGAACACCGCCAGCTCGTGCTCGCGGCGGCGCAGCTTCTCCACCTCGGCCTGTTCGTCCGCCGTCCAGCCCGGGGACGCGGGCCGCTCCACCTTGCGCCAGCCGGTGTCGTCGCTGATGCCGTCCATCGGCTGCACCGACCAGGGCAGTCGCTTGAGCAGAGCCGACAGCTCGGACCGGACCTGATGCAGCTCCTCCTGACCGGCGAGGAGGTCACTGGGGAATTCATAGGTCGTCGCCACGCGGCAATGCTACGCCTGTTCGATTTTGAGTGGCGAGTGCGTTCGTGGGGCTGGCGGGAGGTTCAGCCGAACGGGTGGCCGAGCGGGTCGCGCAGGGTCCCTCGGAGCGGTGCGCCGAGGCGGCCCGCCGCCCGAGGTGAGGGGCTCTCCCGCCGCGAGCGCCGGCGCGGGCCGGGTCGGCCTGACGACGGCGGAAACGGCGCAGTGGTCGGCGACCGCTTCGCCCAGCGCATCGAGCGCCACGACCTCAGGCCCGAGACTGGTCTTCTCAGCCCGCGCCTACGCCGTCCGGGCCGTCCCGCTCAGCGCGGCCGTGCTGGTGCTGCTCGCCGCCGGCTCCTGGGACTCCCCCGGTCCCGTGCTGATCGTCGCGGGTCTGGCGCAGCCGGGCGACGCCGCCGTCGGCGCCGCCCGCCGCAAACACCGGCATGCTGATCACCGCGGGCGCCCTCGCCGCGGTGCATCTGGTGTCGGCTCAGTGGCTGTTGGGCCACTGAGCCGACGGGGGTGAGCCGATGGGGGCCTCAGTGGCCGGCGGCCCGCAGTTCGTCCAGCAGGCGGGTCGTCACCGGTACCGGTACGCCGTGCCGGCCGGCCGCGCGCAGCAGCGCCCCGCCGATGGCGTCGAGTTCGAGCGGGCGGCCCGCCTCGGCGTCGCGCTGCATGGAGGACCTGGCCCCGGGCGGGAAGGCGTCGTACCGGGCCAGGGCCTGGTCCGGGTCGGCGGGGGCGCCGCAGGCGCGGCTGACGGCGGCGGCCTCGGCGACCAGGGACTCCAGTTCCGTACGATGCCGGGCGCGAACCTCGCCGAGGGGGAGGCCGTACCGGGTGGTGAGCAGGGCGAAGGGGGCGAGGAACGCCATCTTGGCCCACAGGGCCGCCGTCTCGTCCTCCCGTACCCGGGCCGTCACACCGGCGGACGTAAGGAGCGCCGCCAGCTGATCGAGGCGGGGACGGGGAACCGTGTCGCCGGCGAGGTCGATCTCCGTGAACGGGCTGCCGTGCTGGATCACGCCCGGGGCGAGACGGGTGGACTCCACGCGGATCACGGCGGGCGCCACGCGGTCGGGGCGGTAGCGGCCGCGCAGGGCCGCGGGGTGTTCGACGCCGTTCAGGAGCGGTACGACGAGGGCGTCGCCGAGCGCGGCGGGCGGGACCCGGGTGAGGGCGGCGTCCAGGGTGGTGTGCTTGACGGCGATCAGACAGGCGTCCACGGGCTCGCGCAGCTCCGTGTCCGCCTCGACGGGGGCCGTGAAGTCGCCGAACTGGCCGCTGCGGACCTGGATCCCGGTGCTGCGCAGGGTCTCGGCCGTCTCGTCCCGGGCCAGGCAGATGACACGGTGGCCGGAGCGGGAGAGCAGGGCGGCGAGGAGGCCGCCGGTGCCGCCGGGGCCGAGCACGGCCACGGTGTTCTTGGTCGCCATAAGGCTGTTCCCTTCGTCGGTCGGCCCCGGGGATCGGTGGCCGCCTTCGCAGTGATCGTCGCACCGGGACGTGGTGTGCGTGAGACTGGGGGCATGTGCCGGAGCATCAAGACGCTGCGTCCGCCCGTGCTGCCCGACGAGGCCACGGACGACGACATCCACGCCGCCGCGCTGCAGTACGTGCGGAAGGTCTCGGGATTCCGGGCCCCCGCCGCGCACAACCGCGAGGTCTTCGACCGTGCGGTGGCCGCCGTGGCCGAGGCCACGGCCGAGCTTCTCGGCGGGCTGGAGGTGCGGGGCCAGTCGGTGCGGAGCGTCCAGCCGGCGCGAAGTGCCACCTCCCGCAATCCGGCATGACGGATAACTCGGATTTCGGACAAGGGGGGTTGGGGTGCACAGGGCATGATGAAGCGCGCCGTCCGCTTACGGCTCACGCCGGCGGAGGCCGTCCCGCCCCCAATGCCCGGGAGTCCCTCCTTTGTCTGCACCGAGCCAGGAATCCCCCACGGTCTCCGCATTCCCCATGGTCTCCGTCGCCCTGGTCGGGGCCGGGCCGCGCGGAACCAGCGTGCTGGAACGCCTCTGCGCCTCCGCGCCGGAGCTGCTCGCGCCCGGTGTCCGGCTGACGGTCCATGTGATCGACCCGGCGCCCCCCGGCCCCGGGCAGGTCTGGCGGACCGCGCAGCCGGCCGAGCTGCTGATGAACACCGTGGCGAGCCAGGTGACGCTGTTCACCGACGACAGCGTGGACTGCGCGGGCCCCGTCCGCCCCGGACCCAGTCTGTACGAGTGGGCGGACGGCGAGGTGGGCCCGGACGACTATCCGACCCGCGCGCACTACGGCCACTACCTGGAGTGGGTCTTCGCCCGCACCCTCCGCGAGGCGCCGGAGGAGATACGCGTCGAGACCCACCGGGCCCGTGCGATACGGCTGTTCGACGACGACGACGCCGCTGCCGACGGCCGGCAGGTGCTCACCCTCGACGACGGCCGGGTGCTGTCCGGGCTGGCCGCGGTGGTGCTGGCTCAGGGGCATCTGCCCACCGCCGAGGGCGAGGAGCAGCGGCGCAACGCCGCGTACGCCGCCCGGCCGGGCCTCACCCACGTCCCGCCCGCCAATCCGGCCGACGTCGAGCTCGGCGACGTACGGCCGGGCGAGGCCGTGCTGCTGCGCGGGCTGGGGCTGAACTTCTTCGACTACCTGGCGCTCTTCACCAGCGGCCGGGGCGGCCGGTTCGTCCGGGACGGACCCGACGGCACCCTGCGCTATCTGCCCTCCGGGCGGGAACCGCGCCTGTACGCCGGCTCCCGGCGCGGGGTGCCGTACCAGGCGCGCGGCGACAACGCCAAGGGCCCGTACGGCCGGCACGCCCCGCTGCTGCTCACACCGGAGGTGATCGCGGGCTTCCGTAAACGCGCCGACTCCGGCGAGGCGCCCGACTTCCTCGCGGAGATATGGCCGTTGGTCGCGAAGGAGGTGGAGACGGTCTACTACCGGGCGCTGATCGAGAGCGCGGGGCATACGGGGCGTGCGGAAAGTACGGACCGCACCGGGTGCTCCGCCTTCGCCGAGCGCTTTCTCGCCGTACCCCACGGCGATCCCCAAGAGGCGCTGCTGCTCGACGAGTTCGGGGTCGGGGCGCGGGAGCGGTGGTGCTGGAAGCGGGTGTCGCGGCCGTACGGGGACCGGGAGTTCGCGGATCCGGGGGAGTGGCGGGCGTGGCTCCTGGGGTATCTGCGCGAGGACGCCGCGCAGGCCGCGCTGGGCAATGTGCGCGGCCCGCTCAAGGCGGCCCTCGACGTGCTGCGCGACCTGCGCAACGAGATACGGCTGGTGGTCGACCACGGCGGGCTGAGCGGCGCCTCCCGGCGCACACATCTGGACCACTGGTACACACCGCTCAACGCCTTCCTGTCCATCGGGCCGCCCCGGCGCCGTATCGAGGAACTGGCGGCTCTGCTGGAGGCGGGGGTGGTGGAGGTGATCGGCCCGCGCCTTGAGGTGCGGGCCGAGCGGGAAGCCTGGCTGGCCTCCTCGCCGGATGTGCCGGGCTCCGGCGTTCGTGTGACGACTCTCATAGAGGCACGTCTTCCGGAGCCGGATCTGCGGCACACGGCCGACGAGTTGCTCGCCGGGCTGCTCGCGGACGGAGGCTGCCGGCCGCACACGGTGGAGGGTTACGAAACCGGGGGGCTGGACGTGACGCGCCGGCCGTACCGCCTGATAGATCGTCAAGGAGCCGTGCACGCAAGGCGGTTCGCCTTCGGTGTGCCCACGGAGGGCGTGCACTGGGTGACGGCGGCCGGGGCCCGGCCGGGCGTGGACTCGGTCACGCTGTCGGACGCCGACGCGGTCGCGCGGGCCGTCCTGCGGGTGGCCGTCTCCGAAGCGGAGCCGCGGGCGGGAGCGGAAGGTATGGCCAAATGTTGAACTTGCAAGCAACGGTTAGGGGGGCCTAACCTGGGCCCCGGGTCGGTGCCCGTACCGGGGCCCCACTCCCGCTCCAGCGCCTCTGTTTCTCATTCGGTACCCGCCGTCCCCCACGACCGGCCACGCACGCCACACGTCCCCGGCCGGCCCGACCGACACCGAAGAGGAGAACTCCCTCATGACCGCACGTCTCAACTCCGCTCAGCCCTATGTCCTCGGGCTCTTCCGCATCGTCGTGGGCCTGCTCTTCGCCGCGCACGGCGCCGCGTCCCTCTTCGGCGTCCTCGGCGGCGCCGTCGGCACCCAGGGCGGCACCATCCCGACCGGCACCTGGCCCGGCTGGTACGCGGCCGTGATCCAGCTGGTCGCCGGCGCCCTGGTGCTCCTCGGCCTCGGTACCCGTGGGGCCGCGCTGATCGCCTCCGGCTCGATGGCGTACGCCTACTTCGACATCCACCAGCAGGCCGCGCTCTGGCCCATCCAGAACGGCGGTGAGCTGGCGGTCCTGTTCTGCTGGGCGTTCTTGCTGCTGGTCTTCACCGGCTCCGGCGCCTTCGGTCTCGACCGCCTCGTCGTCCGCCGCACCGCCACGGACGACCGGGCGGTCACCGAGCGGGCCCCGATAGCGGCCTGACGCGTGCGGTGCCCTCCCCCCTGTCACCAGGGGGGAGGGCACCGCCTTGCGTTCGCCTCGCCTTCGGTCCACTCCCGCCTACGAGTCCGCTTACGAGTCCGCCTACGACTTTGCGCCGAAGGGGACCGTGAAGCAGGCCGCCCGGCTGCCCTTGGTGCCGGGCTCGCTGTGGATCACCACCGAGCCGGCCTCGCCCTTCCGGAAGGCCCAGCTGTGCTGGGCGGTGGCCATGCCCGAGCCGTGGCTGTCGGACGTGAAGTCCAGCCAGACCTCGTTCGTGGCGTTCACGTGGCCGGCGTCCATGCCGGCCTTGTCCTGGTAGTGCGAGCCGGCGGCGGCGGGGTCGGCGCCGCAGGCCTTCTGGTGGACGTGGACCCCGAAGACGTGGCCGGGCTTGACGCCGGTCACCCGCAGCTGGACGGTGGTGGCACCGTTCCGCTGGGTGTGCTGCCGCACCCGGATCCACGCGCCCTTCGGGACCAGGTTCTGGTCGTACGTCACCGCCTTCGACGTCGCGGATGCGGCCGGTGGGGCGAACTCGCCGACGGTCTCCAGCGAGACACCGGGAGCGCTTGCGCTCCCGGTCGCGAACAGGGCTGCGGCGAGAGCGCTCGCGTATACGGCTGCGACCATGATGTGCACCACCTTCTGCGCTTATGCGCCGTTTTGTTTTGATGTCGGCCTCATGTCCGTGGACGGGCCTCCTCTCCCTTGCTACGGGACGCGGGGCGGCCCCGCCGGTCACGATGGGCTGCTCGGGTGAAAGCGCTCCGTAATGCCCTGTGTGTACCGTAAGTCCCATGCGTGGCATGAGCCCCATGGGTCCAATGAGCCCCCCGAGACCCTCCTGTCACACCTCCCGCGTACGCTCTATGGCTGTCATCGGGGGAGTAACGGGAGTCGTCGTGTTCGAGAGTCTGGGGTCACTGGCCGCCGGACCGTGGATCTATGCCGCGGTGGCCGTGTCCGTCCTGCTCGACGTGTTCGTGCCGGTGTTGCCGAGCGGCGTGCTGGTCATCATGGCGGGTACGGCAGCGGCGGCGGGGTCGGGCGCGGCGGGTGGCCGGGTCGCGCACGCGGTGCCGGATCTGCTGGCGCTGGTCGGCTCGGCGGCGACCGCCTCGGTCCTGGGTGATCTCGTGGCCTACCGGCTGGCCTGGCGGGGCGGTGAGCGGCTGGACCGGGCGATAGCCCGATCCCGGCGGCTGACCACCGCGCAGGAACGTCTCGGCGATGCGCTGGCCCGGGGTGGTGGCGCGCTGGTCGTGCTCGCCCGCTTCGCCCCGGCGGGGCGCTCGGTCGTCTCCCTCTGCGCGGGTGCCGCACATCGCCGCGCCCGCGACTTCGTCCCCTGGTCCGCCCTGGCGGGCCTGTCCTGGGCTGCCTATAGCGTCGCCCTCGGGTACTACGGCGCGCAGTGGCTCGGTGCGACATGGATCGCTACGGCCGTTTCCTTGGCCGCGTTGTTCGGCGCGGGTGCGGTGGCGGGGTATCTGGTGCGGCGGCCGGCCTCCTGAGCGGCTTGCCGGGCGCGTGACGCGCGGGCCCGCGAGGTCTGTCAGCAGTTCGTTAGGTAGTTCGTCATACGACTGAACCTTCGCATCCCTTACGATGGGGAGCGCAGAAGGGGAGTAGCTCTTCGCCGGACCGTCGACATACTGCTCAGCGAGCCTGAGCCGGCGCCCGGAGGCGGACCGCCGAGTCTTGTCGAGGTCCGCCAGCGAGACCTTCGGCAAGCAGTGCACGTCCATGTTCCGCGGCAAGGACCGCGACATGGACGCCGAGTGTGCTGCCATGCCGAGGTGTCATCGCGTGACGTACCACACTCTCGGTGGGGCAGCCCCGACCGATTGAGGAATCTTGATCAGCATCACCGTGACGGCGCTCGTCTTCGGCGTCATCTTCCTCGCCGAACTACCGGACAAGACCGCGCTCGCCGGTCTCGTCCTCGGCACCCGTTACCGCGCGAGCTATGTCTTCGCGGGTGTCGCCGCCGCCTTCCTGCTGCACGTCGTGCTGGCCGTCGCGGCCGGCAGTGCGCTGACCCTGCTGCCGCGGCAGATCGTCTCCGCGATCACCGGTGTCCTCTTCCTCGGTGGCGCCGCCGTGCTCCTGATGAAGAAGGACGACGACGAGGAGGACATCAAGAAGCCCGCCGACCAGTCCTTCTGGAAGGTCGCCGGTACAGGCTTCATGCTGATCCTCGTCGCCGAGTTCGGCGATCTCACCCAGATCATGACCGCCAACCTCGCTGCCCGCTACAACGACCCGATCTCCGTCGGCCTCGGCGCCGTGCTCGGCCTGTGGGCCGTCGCCGGACTCGGCATCGTCGGCGGAAAGGCCCTGATGAAGAGGGTGCCGCTGCGGCTGATCACGCGGGTCGCGGCCCTGCTGATGCTCGGCCTGGGCGTGTGGAGCCTCTATGAGGCGGTGGCGGGCTGAGCCGGGCGGACGGTGGTCGGCCGGGTCCGGCGGGCCGTGGCGGCCGCGTCCGGGCGAGCTGAACGCTCGGTGAACCCTTTCGGGAGACGGTGGCGGGAAGCGGCCCGGTTTTGTACCGTGGAGGAACAAAGTGGCTCCCGCCCGTTTTCCCTGACCGGCGGGCGGGGCCGCCTTGTCCCTCCCGACCTGGGGTCTTTTCGTTCCTGGAGCTGCCGATGACGGCCACCGCCGCGCCCACCGTCCTGACCGCCCGTGCCCTCCTTCTCGACATGGACGGCACGCTCGTCAACTCGGACGCCGTCGTCGAGCGCATCTGGCGCCGCTGGGCCGGGCAGCACGGGCTGGACGGCGACGAGGTGATGAAGGTCGTCCACGGCCGGCAGGGCCACGCCTCCATGGCCGTACTCCTCCCCGACCGGCCGGTGGAGCAGAACCTCGCCGACAACGCCCGCATGCTCGCCGAGGAGACCTCCGACACCGACGGCGTGGTCGAGATCCCCGGTGCGAGCGCCTTCCTCGCCTCGCTGCGCGGTCTGCCGCACGCGCTGGTGACCTCCGCCGACGTCGCCCTGTCCACCGCCCGCATGAACGCCGCCGGGCTGCCGCTGCCGGAGGTGCGCGTCACCGCCGAGTCGGTCGGCGCCAGCAAGCCCGATCCCGAGGGCTTCCTGAAGGGCGCGGCCGAGCTGGGGGTGGACCCGGCCGGCTGCGTGGTCTTCGAGGACTCCGGGGCCGGCATCGCGGCGGGGCGCTCCGCGGGTATGGCCGTGGTGGGGGTCGGTCCTCGTGCCGGGGTGCACGGTCCTGATGTGGCCGTGTCCGACCTCACGCAGGTGCGGGTCGAAGCGGTGGGGGACGGGACGATTCGGCTGTACATCGGCTGACCGCGGTGGTGAGTTCGCCCCCGTCAGGCGGCGCTGCCTCCTGGACCCCGGTCGGCCTGAGATCGCCCGGCGTTCACGGCGCGGACGTCTCCGCCTCCAGGCTCTTCCGCGTCGCCCGTCCGTAGACGCCCAGGGTGTCGTCCTGGATGCCGCGGGCCAGTTGGTAGGTGCGTACCGCGTCCTCCACCTGGCGTGTGTAGTCGCCGTCGATCTGGTCGTCGTAGAGGTTCAACTGCCATAGCCGATACTGGAGTTCAGCCACTTGCGGGCCGCGGTCGCCGCGTTGGAGTACCGGGGCGACCGCGGCGGAGGCCGTCGTGGCCGGAGTGGGGGAGGCCGGGTGGGACGTGGCGGCGGAAGTGGTCGGCGTCGGGGTCGGGGTCGGTGAAGCCGACGTCGGTGTCGCGGGCGGGGGGCTCGGACGGGGCGTCGAGGTGAAGCGGGACGGCGGTACCGGCGGGCGGGACACGGTGGGGGAGGGTGAGGCCGTCGATGATGCCGAGCCCGGTGCGCTCACGTCCGGGACGCTCTCCCTGACCTCCTGGGCCGCCGGGTCCCGGGACGGCGTGTGGTACGAGAACAGCCCGCTCGCGAACCCGGCGGCCGCAACGACCGCCACGCCGGCGCCGGCGACCGAGAGCGGGACGGTACGACGTGCTCGGCGGCGGGGCGGCTCGCCGACCGGGTCATGAGCTTCCGTGCCGTCCGCCCCATCCGTGCCGTCCGTCCCACCAACCTCGAATATCCGCAGGTCATCCGTGCTAGGCCCCGCCGCCGACCGTAACGGCAGCGTGGTCTCGGCGGCCGCGCCCGGCGTCGAGCGGGCCTCCGGTGGCTCGGCGGGGTGGGGCTCGTCGACCTGCACATACGGTCGTATCCGCAGGGGATCGAAGTCCTCCGCCGCTGCCGCCTCGGCCGTACGCGTCTCGCGGAGCGCCTCGGCGGCGCGTTCGGCGCAGTCGCAGGACGGGCTGCGGTCCGGCCCCCTCGGCGCGCCGCACTCCGGGCAGGTATGGCCTCCGGAATCACTCACCTGTTCGTCCCTCCCCTCACGAACTTCCGAGCCTATGCGCAACTTCTTCGCATCCGCCCCCGGAAACGCCGGACTCAACAGGCCATAAACGGTGACACCGACCACGATGGAAGGTGCACCCGAGCCCCGGGAGGTCTCCATGGCCCTGGACACGCACGGCACGGACAAGCAGGCGCAGGCCGCCGAGCACGTCTCCGGCAATGTGTTCGTCTCGATCGGCGCCCTGCTCCTCGGGCTGCTGCTCGCCGCGCTCGACCAGACGATCGTGTCGACCGCCCTGCCGACGATAGTGAGCGACCTCGGCGGTCTTGAGCATCTGTCCTGGGTGGTCACCGCCTATCTGCTGGCCTCGACCGCCGTGACCCCGCTGTGGGGCAAGCTCGGCGACCAGTACGGGCGGAAAAGGCTGTTCCAGACGGCGATCGTGATCTTTCTCGTCGGTTCCGCGCTGTGCGGCATGGCGCAGAACATGGGTGAGCTGATCGGGTTCCGGGCGTTGCAGGGGCTGGGCGGCGGCGGGCTGATGGTGCTGTCCATGGCGATCGTCGGCGACATCGTGCCGCCGCGCGAACGCGGGCGCTATCAGGGGCTGTTCGGGGCCGTGTTCGGCGCCACCAGTGTGCTGGGCCCGCTGCTCGGCGGGGTGTTCACCGAGCAGCTGAGCTGGCGCTGGGTGTTCTACGTCAATCTGCCGGTCGGCGTGGTCGCGCTCGCCGTGATCGCCACCGCCCTGCGCATCCCGCGCCACAGCGCCCACCATGTCATCGACTACCTCGGCACCTTCCTGATCGCCGCCGTCGCCACCTGCCTGGTCCTGGTCGCCTCCCTCGGCGGTACGACCTGGGCCTGGGGCTCGCCGCAGATCATCGGGCTGGCCGTGCTGGGCGTGCTGCTCGCCGTGGCGTTCGTGGCCGTCGAGCGGCGCGCCGCCGAACCCGTGCTGCCGCTGAAGCTGTTCGGCATCCGCACCTTCACCCTCGCCGCTGTCATCAGCTTCATCGTCGGCTTCGCCATGTTCGGCGCGATGACCTATCTGCCGACCTTCCTCCAGGTCGTGCACGGCATCTCGCCGACCCTGTCCGGCGTGCACATGCTGCCCATGGTCGTCGGGCTGCTGCTGTCGTCCACGGCCTCCGGGCAGATCGTCAGCCGCACCGGCCGCTGGAAGGTCTTCCCGGTGACCGGCACCGCCGTCACCGCCTTCGGACTGCTTCTGCTGCACCGGCTCGACGAGCACAGCCCGACCGCCGAGATGAGCGCCTGCTTCTTCGTGTTCGGCCTCGGACTCGGCCTGGTCATGCAGGTCCTGATACTCATCGTGCAGAACGCGGTGTCGTACGAGGACCTGGGCGTCGCCACGTCCGGCGCGACCTTCTTCCGCTCCATCGGCGCCTCCTTCGGCGTGGCGATCTTCGGTACGGTCTTCGCCAGCCGCCTGGGCGACAAGCTGGCCGCCGCCTTCAAGGGGGTGAGCCTGCCTCCGGGGGTCTCCGCGAACGCCCTGAAGTCCGACCCGCGCGGCATCGCCGCCCTGCCGCCCGTGCTGCGTCCCGCGGCCCTGCACGCGTACGCGTCCGCCATCACGGACGTCTTCCTCTACGCCGCCCCGGTCGCCCTCCTCGGTTTCCTGCTGGCCTGGTTCCTGAAGGAGGACCGGCTGCGCGGCTCGGTGACCGCGCCGGACGTCTCCGAGACCATCGCGCCCAACCCGGTCCAGCGGTCCTCCTACGACGAGTGCAGCCGGGCCCTGTCCCTGCTCGGCACCCGCGAGGGCCGCCGCGAGGTCTACCGGAAGATCACCGAAAGAGCCGGGTACGACCTGCTGCCCGCCGCCAGCTGGATGCTGCTGCGCATCCGCAAGTACGGCTCCGTCGAGCCGGCGGTGCTCGCCGAGCGCAGCCCCGTCCCGCTCGACGTCGTCCTCGCCGCCGCCCGCCAGGTCGAGGAACGGCGCCTCGCCGAACGCCGGGGCCTGGACCTGTACTTGACCGGCTCCGGCCGCGAGGTCGCCGAACGGCTCGCCCAGGCCCGCGAGGAGTCCCTCGCCGAACTCCTCGGCGACTGGTGGCAGCCCGGCCGCTCCACCGACCTGACCCAGCTCGTCAAGGACCTCACCGGCGAACTCTGCGGCACCGAACGCGAACGCCCCCACGACACGGCAGTGCAGCGGCAAGCGCCGTAGGGGTGACTGCCGTTCGCCGGGTGCGGGTCCGTTGTGGCTGATCGCGCAGTTCCCCGCGCCCCTGGGGAGTTGCAGCCAACGTCGGCATCGAGCGACGGTTGCACCCGGGCCGACGGTCGGATCGCGGCCGTCTGGTCGGTGACCGGTCTGCGCCGATTCGCCGGCTGACCGGTCCCCGCTACTCCGTGGTGGCGGCCCTGCGCTGCCGCCACTCCCGTACGACCTCCTCGACGTCGTACGGCTTCTTGCCCAGCGGGGGGCCGGGCGGTGGCTTGAACATCATGTCCTTGATCTTGACGTTGACGTCCTCGATGATCTTCCGTGCGATCCGCTCCGAGGGCGCCGCGTACGCCGCTTCCAGCGCGTCCTCGGCCTCCTTGCGCAGGGCGAGGGCGGGCGGCAGCACGGACAGGCCCTCGCGCGCCAACTTCCGTTTGATCCACCACAGTTCGTCGTAGGTCGAGTCGACCTCGGTGGGCAGCGGCTCGCCCGCGCCCGGCAGCCGCTCGAATTCACCGCGCCCCTGCGCGTCACGGATCTGCTTGTCGACGAACGAGTCGAACGGCACACCCGGTGGCTTTCGCTCGGTCATGACTCCATTGTGCCGGACGGCGCCCCGCCGGGCGTTTTATCATGCGGCGGCAGACCGACCGGCGTCACGGCCGGATGATTCAGGGGGAACGCGCGTGCTCGAACTGACCATGGCCACCGTCTCCGGGGCCGACTCGGGGGCCACGGCCGGGATGACGATGGCCGACGCGCCGAGCGAGCCGGGCGCCGTGCTCCGGATCGGCCGGGACGCGAACCTGTGCCGACTGGTCACGCCGGAGGACTGGCTGTTCGTCTCCCGCGTGCACCTGGAGTTCCTCTGCGGCCCGGACGGCGGCTGGCAGTTGACCTGGCTGCGCGGTTCCCAGCCCGAGCCGTCGTCCGAAGTGCGGCTGGTCGCCGGGGAGTACGCGCAGCCCCTCGGCTACGGCGCGACCGTACGGCTGCCGCACGGCGGGTCCGGCGAGATCGTCGTCCAGGACCGCACCGCGCCGCGCAGCGTCAACGTCGGCTTCTATCACGAGGTTTGAGCGCACCCGGCCTCCGCGCCCTGGGCCGCGTGCGCCCGGTTACGCCAGTACGCGGGCCAGAGCGAAGCCGTCGTAGCCCTTGCTGCCGACCGTCTGGATCGCCGTGCCGGTCAGCCGGGGATGGGACGCGATCAGCTCGATCGCGGCACGCGTGCCCACGATGTCGGGCTCGGTGCTGCTCGCGTCGGCGACCCGGCCGTCGCGCACCACGTTGTCCAGGACGATCACGCTGCCGGTGCGGGTGAGCCGCAGCGCCCACTCCACGTAGTGCGCGTTGTTGGCCTTGTCGGCGTCGATGAACACCAGGTCGAACGGGGCCGGGTTCTCGTCGGCGAGCTTGGGCAGCGTCTCCAGGGCCGGGCCCACCCGCACCTCCGCGATCCGGTCCAGGCCGGCCCGTGCGATGTTCCGGGTCGCCACCTCGGCGTGCTTGGCGTCGTACTCCAGCGACACCAGTCTGCCGTCCTCCGGGAGGGCGCGGGCCAGCCAGATCGTGCTGTACCCGCCGAGTGTGCCGATCTCCAGGATGTGCCGCGCGCCCTGCACCTGGGCGAGCAGCTGGAGGAACTTGCCCTGTGCAGCCGTGACGGCGATGTGCGGCAGCCCGGCGGCGTCGTTCTCCCGCAGGGCCGCCTGCAGCGCCTCGTCGTCCGGGGCGAGTTGGCTGATGAAGTAGTCGTCGACGTCGTCCCAGAGCCGGGAGTCGTTCATGAACCTGCTGCCTTTCCCGAGTGTCTGCCCTTCCCGCCGACATCGTCTCAGCTGGCGGGCGCGGACGGGGCGATAGGCGGCGGGGGCTGCACGGGCGGCGGCGGAATCACCGGCCGCCGCCGTCGCCGTACGACGATCACGGCGACGGCCAGTACCAGTGCACCGCCCACCGTGAGCAGCCAGGCCGGGATCCCGGCGACCTCACGCAGCCGGTCCTCGTAGATCACCTGCTGGACCGGGGTGTCGGCGGCGGCCCGGACCAGCTCGTGGTCGCCGGAGATACGGGCCGGCTCGGGGAACTGCTGGGTGAGTGCGGTCAGGTAGGGGGTGCCGGCGGCCAGCTTGCCGAGGATGCTGTCGTGCGGGTGGACGCGGCCCGCGAAGACCACGCCGGGCGGCAGGCCGCCGATCGCGGTGCGCGTCGCCATGCGGTGCGCGGCGAGTACGTACAGGGCGAGCGACTGCGGGGTGCTCGCCAGGCGGGACAGCCGCATCGGGTACACGGGGCTGCCGGTGGCGAAGGTCAGGTGGAGGGGGTCCAGCGCGCCGTGCAGAGGGGTGCCGGCCGTGTCCGGGGCGAGGCGGACGGCCACGTACTCCCAGTGCCGGTCGACGTACGGCTGCAGGGCCGTTTTCAGGCGGGCGGGCAGCGAGAAGCCGTGGGTGTGCAGCCAGTCGCCGAGGGCGGCCGGGTCGGTGGCGGTCAGCCGGGCCACGTCGAAGGGGCCGAGCCGCTGGCGGCCGACCACGCCGACGGCGGCGCCGGCGCCGGCGGGTGCGGGGGCCTTGGCGGCCGTGTCGTGGTCGTCGAAGGGCCAGTCGCCGTTCTCCGGCCAGAAGTGATACCGGGTGCGGTGGACGGGCTGGATGGCCTGGGCCAGCTGGTCGAAGAGCGCGGGGTCGCCGAGGGCGACGGTGGCGCGGTGCGGGACGGGCATGATCCAGGCGGCGTGCCGCGCGTCGCCGTTCACCGTGAGCCGCATGACGATCTGCTCCTGGCGCCCGTCCCAGCGCAGTACGGACTGCTCGCCGGCCACGGAGATCCGCGTCGCCGGGTCCGGCACCATCGCCCCGCATCCACAGGCGTAGGCGGGGGCGATGAGCCAGCTGAGCTGGATGCCGAGGAGGGCGAGGACCAGGGTGAGTGTGCGAGCGCGGGCTTGTTTCACGGGGCAACAGACGGCGCCGTGCCTGCCAACGGTTCCGATGCTGGTGCTAGGCCGCGTGGGGCGCTGCGCAGCTACGGCGCGCATGCGGGTGCGGCGACTGCAACCCCCTAGGGGCGCGAGGAACTGCGCGAACGGCCACGACGGACCTGCAACCGGCAGCGCACCCGCACCCCTACGGCGCTTACCGCTGCTCCACTGCCGGGGCGGAACCCGGCAACGGCCGCCCCGCGGACTCAGACATCCGCCACACCGCGAACCCGCCCACAACAGCCGCCGCCATCATGTAATACGCGGGCATCATCATGTTCCCCGTCGCCCCGATCAGCGCGGTCACGACCAGCGGAGTCGTACCGCCGAACAGGGACACGGAGACATTGAAGCCGATGGACAGGGAGCCGTACCGGACGCGCGTCGGGAAGAGCGCGGGCAGCGCGGCCGGCATCGCCGCCGTGAAGCAGACCAGCAGCAGCCCCAGCGCACCCATGCCCAGCGCGACCGCGAGGAGACTGCCCTGGCGGATCAGCAGCACCGCCGGGACGGACAGGAAGAGGAAGCCCGCACAGCCCGCCGCGATCACCGGCCGCCGGCCGATCCGGTCCGTCAGCGCGCCCGCGAACGGCTGCACGATCATCATCAGCGTCATCACGCCCAGCACGACCAGCAGACCGTGCGTCTCGTCGTACTTCAGCTCACTGGTCAGATAGCTCGGCATGTACGAGAGCAGCATGTAGTCGGTGACGTTGAAGACCAGCACCAGGGCCATGCACAGCAGCAGCGCCTTCCACTGCCCCGCCACCATCTCGCGCAGCCGCACCTTCGGCCGGGACGCCTCCGCCTTGTCCAGCTCGGCGGCGAACGCCGGGGTCTCCTCCAGCCGCATCCGCAGGTAGAGGCCGATGACGCCCATCGGGCCCGCGATCAGGAACGGGATACGCCAGCCCCACGACACCAGATCGTGCGAGGACAGCAGCGCGGTCATCAGGGTGACCAGACCCGCACCGCCGATGTAGCCCGCCAGCGTGCCGAACTCCAGCCAGCTGCCGAAGAAGCCACGACGCTTGTCCGGCGCGTACTCCGCGATGAAGGTCGACGCGCCCGCGTACTCACCACCGGTCGAGAAGCCCTGCACCAGCCGTGCGGCCAGCAGAAGCAGGGGTGCACCCACGCCGATCGACGCGTACGACGGGATCAGGCCGATCGCGAACGTGCCCGCCGCCATCATGATCATCGTGAGGGCGAGCACCTTCTGACGCCCCACGCGGTCGCCCAGCGGGCCGAAGACCATGCCACCGAGCGGCCGGACCAGGAAGGCCGCCGCGAAGGCTCCGAAGGTCGACAGCAGCTGCGCGGTCGGGTTGCCGGACGGGAAGAAGACCTTGCCCAGGGTGACCGCGATGTAGCTGTAGACACCGAAGTCGAACCACTCCATCGCGTTGCCGAGCGCGGCCGCCTTCACGGCGCGCTTGACGAGCGCGGGGTCGGTGACGGTGACGTCGCCGTGGGCCTGTACGGCCGGTGGGGTCTTCAGAAGCGGGGAGACGGCTGTGGCGGTCGCCAAAACGGGGCTCGCCTACCTTTCGACGGGGACAGGGCGCGGTCCGTACGGCGGCACTGCCGGGAAACGGGCCGAAATCGACCATAGGGGGACCTTGCCCCCTTACGGAATGCGCACACTTAACTGCATAGTGCAGCTAAACGGCGCATACGCAGGTACGTCTGCCCACTCAGGGCGTGACATGCCGGCCCCGCGCTGTGATCCTTCTCGCGCCCCGGACAAGCAACCGCACACGCCGTCGGCCATCGTCTTCCGGACAAAAGGCGGACGGACGTCAGGTGAAGCGGGGGTTTCCTGCGTCCTCCCTCCAGGGGGTGGGCGAGCCTCATAGGGTTCGCAGAAGAACTCGGCGTGAACGGCGCCGGGACAGACGGGGCGGGAGGCCGGCGGGGCGTGGCGAACGTGGAGCACAGCGGGCGATCGGCGGACACCTTCCCCAGAGTCACGGCCGAGGCACGGCTCCGCGCCGCCCGGCTGGGCCTGTGGGCCGTGGCGGCGATTCTCGCGGTACGGCAGCTGACCGTCGTCCTCACCACGCCGAGCACCGAGCGGCTGACCGACCTGGAGACCTGGGTCGGCCCGCACGGCGTCCTGCATGTGAACGGCTCGATCTACGACTCGACCCGGTTCACCGGCACCCCCTTCGGCGGCCTCGTCCTCAAGCCCCTCACCCGCTCCGCGCAGGCCGCCCTCGGCTGGGGCTGGACCTTCGGCACCCTGCTGCTGGTCGTCGCCCTCGGCCTGGTCGTCGCCCGCGCGCTGCCCCAGCCGATCGGCCGCCGCACCTCCCTGCTGGCCGCACCGGTCGCGATCAGCCTGCTCATGCTGTCGCTGCCGGTCCGCAACGCCCTGTGGCTCGGCCAGACCAGCATCATCCCGGTCCTGCTCGTCCTGCTCGGCTGCTTCACCGTACGCGGGGAGCGGGCGAGCGGGCTGTGCATAGGACTCGCCGCCGCCCTCCAGCCGACGATGCTGTTCTTCGCCCCGCTGCTGTGGTTCACCGGCCGGCGCCGGGCCACGGCCGGCATGGCCGGCACCTTCGCCGTCTGCACCGCGCTCGCCTGGGCGGCGCTGCCGCACGACTCGTACACGTACTGGGTGCACCACATGGCCGGGACGGGCCTCGGCGGCAAGGCCGACGGCCTCGGCAACCAGTCGCTGCACGGCGCCCTGCTCCGGCTGGGCGTGACCGGCCCGCTGGAGATCGCGCTCTTCCTGGTGCTCGGCGCCGCCGTCGCGGCCCTCGCCCTGCGCCGCGCCGTCCGCTACGCCCACGACGGCCAGCTGCTCCTCGCCGTCGCCATCACCGGCTGCGCCGCCATCGCCGTGTCACCGACGGCCTGGCAACACCAGCTGTTGTGGGTGCTGCTCGCGATGGTCGGCCGGGTCGGCAGGCGGGCCTCCGACCGCTACGTCTGGCCGGTGGCCGTCGTCCTCGTCACCTCCCTGCCGGCGAAGATGATGCTGCCGAACATGCCGGCCATGTACCCGCTGCGCGACAACCTTGTCCTGCTCGCGGCGGTGGCCGCCGCGACGGCCGTCCCCTTCCTGTCCCGGACATCCCCCTACTACCAGACGCCGATCCCGACGGAGTACGCGCCGGCCGTCCCGTCCCGCTTCCGGCGCGTCCCCTTCCTTCCCTTCCTGCGCCGCACCCTCACCCGCCCGAACCTGCTGCTGGAACTGCTGCTCATCCGGGTCGTCTACGCCGCCTACCAGCGGGTCCGGCTCGCCGCGACCGGCGGCAGCGTCTCCGGCGGCCGGGCGCGCGCCGAGCACCACGGGCACATCGTGCTGGACGTCGAGCGGTTCCTGCACATAGACATCGAGCACTGGGTCAACCACGCCGTCGTCACGATCGGCTGGCTGCGGGACTTCTTCGACTTCTACTACGAGTCCTTCCACTTCGTGGTCCCGCTGACGGTCCTCGCCGTCCTGTACTGGCGCCGTCCGGTCGACTACCGCTGGGCCCGCGCCTCCCTCGGCTTCGCCACCTTCCTCGCCCTGATCGGCTTCTGGCTCTTCCCGCTGGCCCCGCCGCGCCTGATGCCCCACCTCGGCATGATCGACACCGTCCACGGCGTCCAGGACTTCTCCAAGCCGGACTACGGCACCCTGACCGCGCTCACCAACCAGTACGCGGCGATGCCGTCGCTGCACTTCGGCTGGGCCCTGTGGTGCGGCGTGGTCATCGCGATCATCGCCCCGAAGTGGTGGATGAAGGCCCTCGGCCTGCTGCACCCCCTCTTCACCGTCTCGGCCATCATCGCCACCGGCAACCACTGGGTGCTCGACGCGGTCGGTGGCGCGGTGGTCGTGGGCGCCGGCTTCGGGCTGTCGTACCTGTTCCAGGGGCCCCGGGCGCGGGTGGTCCGGCTGGTGGCCCAGGGCCGCACGGAGCCCGTCCCCGCGAGGATTCCGGCCCGGAACCGGGCTACAGCCGCTGAATGATCGTCCCGGTCGCCAGCCCGCCGCCCGCGCACATGGTGATGAGGGCGAACTCCTTGTCCGCGCGCTCCAGTTCGTGCAGGGCGGTGGTGATCAGGCGGGCCCCCGTCGCGCCGACCGGATGGCCGAGGGCGATCGCGCCGCCGTTGACGTTGACCTTCTCCAGGTCCTGCGCGAAGACCTGGGCCCAGCTCAACACCACCGAGGCGAAGGCCTCGTTGATCTCGACCAGGTCGATGTCCTTCAGGGACATGCCTGCCTTGCCCAGCACCGCGCGCGTCGCGTCCACGGGTCCGTCCAGATGGAAGTGCGGGTCGGCGCCGACCAGGGCCTGGGCGACGATGCGTGCCCTCGGCTTCAGCTTCAGGGCGCGGGCCATCCGCTTCGACGCCCACATGATGGCCGCCGCGCCGTCGGAGATCTGGGAGGAGTTGCCCGCTGTGTGGACGGCCGTCGGCATCACCGGCTTCAGGCCCGCGAGCGCCTCCGGCGAGGTGTCCCGCAGGCCCTCGTCCTTGTCGACCAGACGCCACATGCCCTGACCGGCGTACTGCTCCTCCTCGGTGGTCGGCACCTGCACGGCGAACGTCTCGCGCTTGAAACGCTCCTCCGCCCAGGCGAGCGCCGCCCGCTCCTGGGAGCGCAGGCCCAGCGCGTCGACGTCCTCCCTCGTCAACCCCCGGTGCCGGGCGATGCGTTCGGCCGCCTCGAACTGGTTGGGGAGGTCGACGTTCCACTCGTCGGGGAACGGCTTGCCCGGACCGTGCTTCGACCCCGACCCCAGCGGTACGCGGGACATCGCCTCGACACCGCAGCTGATGCCGACGTCGATGACGCCGCCCGCGACCATGTTGGCCACCATGTGCGAGGCCTGCTGGGAGGAGCCGCACTGACAGTCGACGGTCGTGGCGGCGGTCTCGTAGGGGAGGCCCATGGCCAGCCAGGCGGTACGCGCGGGGTTCATGGACTGTTCGCCGGCGTGGGTGACCGTGCCGCCGACGATCTGCTCGACCGCGTCGGCGGGAATGCCGGTACGGCCGAGGAGTTCACGGTAGGTCTCGCCCAGGAGGTAGGCGGGGTGCAGATTGGCGAGCGCGCCGCCGCGCTTGCCGATCGGGGTGCGGACGGCTTCGACGATCACGGGTTCGGCGGCCATGGGTGCGGGTCCTCTCCGAGAGGGCTCTCCTCCAGAACTAGTACGCGTTCTAGTTCTGTTCAGCAGTCTGCTGACGTGATGTCCATCACCGCAAGGGTCGTGCAGGTGCCGAAGTTTCGATCTGCACGAATTCCGCACGGATTGGGGGCGTCGTACCCCTTGCCACTTGTAGAACCCGTTACTACCTTCACGGCACTCGCTGATGGGCCGTCAGAACGGACTCAGACCGGACGACGGGAGTCGCCGATGCACTGCCCCGCGCTGCCCGACGGGTTCGACTTCACCGACCCCGACCTGCTGCACCACCGTGTGCCCCTCCCGGAGTTCGCCGAGCTGCGCCGCACCGAGCCGGTCCGCTGGATACCGCAGCCGCACGGCCTCGCGGGCTTCGCCGACGCCGGCTACTGGGCCGTGACCCGGCACGCCGATGTCAGGTACGTCTCCACGCACCCGGAACTCTTCTCCTCCACCCTCAACACCGCGATCATCCGCTTCAACGAGCACATCGAGCGCGACGCGATCGACGCACAGCGGCTGATCCTGCTCAACATGGATCCTCCGGAACATACGCGGGTGCGGCAGATCGTGCAGCGGGGCTTCACGCCACGTTCCATCCGCGCCCTGGAGGAACGGCTCCGGGCGCGCGCCGAGGCGATCGTCTCGGCCGCCCGCACCCGCTCCGGATCCTTCGACTTCGTCGGCGAGGTCGCCTGTGAACTGCCGTTGCAGGCCATCGCCGAGCTGATCGGCGTCCCGCAGGAGGACCGGTCCAAGATCTTCGACTGGTCCAACAAGATGATCGCCTACGACGATCCCGAGTACGCCATCACCGAGGAGGTCGGCGCGGAGTCGGCCGCCGAGATCATCGCCTACGCGATGAACATGGCCGCCGAGCGCAAGCGGTGCCCGGCCCACGACATCGTGACGACACTGGTCGCGGCGGAGGACGAGGGCAACCTCAACTCCGACGAGTTCGGCTTCTTCGTCCTGATGCTGGCGGTGGCCGGGAACGAGACCACCCGCAACGCCATCACCCACGGGATGCACGCCTTCCTCACCCACCCCGAGCAGTGGGAGCTGTTCCGGCGGGAGCGGCCGGCCACCACGGCCGAGGAGATCGTGCGCTGGGCGACCCCGGTCAACGCCTTCCAGCGGACCGCCACCCAGGACACCGAACTGTCCGGGGTCCCGATCAGGAAGGGCGACCGCGTCGGGCTGTTCTACGCCTCCGCCAACCACGACCCCGAGGTCTTCACCGGCCCCGACGCCTTCGACATCACCCGCGACCCCAATCCCCACCTGGGCTTCGGCGGTGGCGGCCCGCACTACTGCCTCGGCAAGTCCCTGGCGATCCTGGAGATCGACCTGATCTTCGGCGCGATCGCCGACGCCATGCCCGGCCTACGGCTGGCCGACGCCCCGCGCCGGCTCCGCTCGGCCTGGATCAACGGCGTCAAGGAACTTCAGGTCACCACCGGCTGACCCGCGCTGTGCCGGCGGGTCGGCCCATCCCGAGGGAGGCAGGAGCACCCCTACCCCAACGCCCCGTTCCTGCCTCCCCCGAGGTCCGGGATCCGTACGATTCATTCCCGGCCGGACGCCACCACCGCCAGCACGCCCGACGCCACCGCCGCGATCAGCAGCGGGATGCCCAGGCCGTGACGGAGGACGAGCAGCGCGCCCAGGCAGGCGCCCACGAACATCGCGATCACCGAGGCCGTACGGCGCGGTGAGCGGTGGCCGGTGGCGTCACCGAGACGGGACTCGGAGGCCAGGCCGGTCAGGGTCATGGTCAGGACGGTCGTGGTGAGATCGGGGATGCCCAGTTTGCGGACGGTCGCGTTGCGCAGGCCCATAGCGAAGGCGGTCAGCGCGATCAGGGCATAGCGGGTGCCGTCGCTGTCCGGCCAGGCGAAGGCCACCGCCGCCGAGCCGCCGACCAGGACCGCCTCGGCGGCCAGCGTCAGCCGGGTCCACCGGCGCCGGGAGTCGCCCGAGAACCGGGCCGCGATCCGGCCGCCGGTGACCGCGCCGAGCAGGAAGCAGGCGAGTGAGGTGGCCGTGTGCGGGACGGAGAAGCCTGGCGCACCGGCCGCCGCGAAGCCGAGGACGACGACGTTGCCGGTCATGTTGGCCGTGAAGACATGGCCGAGGCCCAGATAGCTGACGGCGTCGATCAGGCCGCTCACCACGGTCAGGAGCAGCAGCACGAGCACCAGCCGCAGCCCGCGCGTCTCCGGGGCGGGGGCGGCCGCCCGCGCTGACGGTGCCGTCGTCATGGTTCCTCCGCTGGGCCGGCCGGACAGGGTGAGGACCACTCCACCATGGACATGCGAGCGCACCCTCGCCCAGCGGGGGACGAGGGTGCGATTGCTCTATGTGGCGGGAGGCCGGCTCAGTACCAGCCGTTCGCCTGCCAGAAGCTCCAGGCCTTGACCGGGCTGCCGTAGCGGGAGTTCATGTAGTCCAGGCCCCACTTGATCTGGGTGGCCGGGTTGGTCTTCCAGTCGGCACCGGCGGAGGCCATCTTCGAGGCCGGCAGGGCCTGGACCAGGCCGTAGGCTCCGGAGGAGCTGTTGGTGGCGGTCGGGTTCCAGCCGCTCTCGTGCGAGACGATCTTGCTGAACGCGTTGAACTGCGCGGCGTCCGGGATCATCTTCTTCGCGATCGCCTGAGCGGAGGAGGCCGAGGCCGGGGCGGCCTGGGCGGGCGCCGCGGAGAGCGCCATACCGGCGGTGGCGGCGGCCACGGCGGCGGCGGTGAGGGCCTTCTTCGGGGAAGCGATGCGGCGGATGAAGGAGACGGACACGGAGAACCTCTTGCGTCGGGGACAGGGGGTCGCCCGTACGTCCGGGCCACACGCGGTGGCCGCATACGTCGGCGCCGCGGCCCGTGAGGGCTCGTGGCGCCTGGCGACGTCATCCAGACAAGCAGGCTCGAAGTAGGTCCGCAATGACCCCTTTTACTAGTTGTGGCCGGATCGACGGGAAACGTCGGCTCTGTGGCGTGGGTCTCAATACGCAGGTCAGCAAGGGTGCACTGTCGTGCATTTCAGACATTTGTTACTACTGTCCGGGATCGTAGGTGATCTGGGTCATGTGGGGTGCTTCACCGGTGGGGTGCCGCTGGGTGAGGCGCCGTATCCGTCCGGTGAGGGTTCTCGGGCGTCGAATGTGACCGCGGTCTCGAACGCCGCCCGCCGTGTGGCCCGGCGCAGCGCGCGCAGCACCGCCGGGCCGAGGACGAAGGTCAGCACCACCGTGCAGACGGCCCGGCCGAGGTCCCAGCCGAGCGAGGTGGCCAGGCAGTAGGCGACGAAACGGGCCAGGTTCGCGGGAACGGAGGCGTGGGCGTCGAAGGAGATGTCCGAGGCGGCGGCGCCCATGAAGGGCCAGCCGGCCAGATTCATGACCGTGCCGTAGGCGAAGGCGGCCAGGAAGCCGTAGCCCGCGAGCAGGAGCAGTTCGAGACGGCCCCGCAGCCGGACCGGGCCCGGCAGCAGCCCGGCCCCCATGGTGAACCAGCCCATCGACAGCATCTGGAACGGCAGCCACGGCCCGACCCCGCCCGTGAGCAGCGCGGAAGCGAACATCGTCACCGAGCCCAGCGTGAAGCCGAAACCGGGGCCCAGCACGCGTCCGCTGAGCACCATCAGAAAGAACATCGGCTCGATCCCGGCCGTCCCCGCGCCGATCGGCCGCAGCGCGGCGCCTGTCGCGGCCAGCACACCCAGCATGGCCACGGCCTTCGGGCCGAGATCCGACTCGGAGATCGTCGCCGCCACGACCGCGACCAGGAGGACGAGGAGGCCCGCGAAGAGCCAGGGCGCGTCCTGGGCGTGGGCGCTCAGCTGCGAGGCGGGCGGGGCGAGGAAGGGCCAGCCGAAGGCGAGCACGCCGACCGCGCTGACCAGCGCGAGTGCGGCGATCGAGCGGGGGCCGAGCCGGACGACGTGCAGCCGGGCTTTCGGGCGGGGGACGCTTGGGCGCCGGGCACTCATCCGAGGGCCTCGCGGACCTCGGCCACGGTCAGCCACTGCTGCGGGGCGAGGATCTTCGTCACCTGCGGGGCGAAGGACGGCGAGGAGACGACGATGTGCGCGGTCGGCCCGTCGGCGATCACTTCCCCTTCGGCGAGCAGCACCACGCGGTGCGCGATCTCGGCCGCCAGCTCCACGTCATGCGTGGCCAGCACGATCGCGTGCCCCTCGGCGGCGAGCCCGCGCAACACGGCCACCAGGCGGGCCTTCGCCGCGTAGTCCAGGCCGCGCGTCGGCTCGTCGAGCAGGAGGAGAGGCGGGCGAGCGGTCAGTACGACGGCCAGGGCGAGCGCCAGGCACTGGCCCTCGGAGAGGTCGCGGGGGTGCGTGTCGTCCGTGATCCCCGGCAGCAGCTCGGACACCAGCGCCCGGCAGGTCCCCGGCTCGGCCCCGGCGTCCCGGTCGGCCGCCGCGCACTCGGCGGCCACCGTGTCGGCGTAGAGGAGGTCTCGCGGTTCCTGTGGGACGAGGCCGACTCGGCGGACGAGGTCGGGGGGTGCGGTGCGGTGGGGTTCTGCTTCGCCGACGCGGACGCCTCCGGCGGTGGGCGGGACGAGTCCGACGAGGGAGGAGAGGAGGGTGGACTTGCCGGCGCCGTTGCGGCCCATGAGGGCGATGGTCTCGCCGGGGGCGACGGTCAGGTCTATGTGGCGCAGGGCGGTGATGCGGCCTCGGCGGACGGAGAGGGCTGTTACTTCGGCTGCTTCGGTGGTCTGGGTCTGCCGGGTGTCCGGGGTGGGGGAGGGGCGGCGACGGAAGAGGGAGCGGCGCCCTGTGCCGGTGCGGGCCGGGGGCGGGGTCGCTTGCCGGCGCCGGCCGGGTCCCGCGGCTGTGTGGCCGGCGGTGCTGCGGTTCGCCAGGGGCGCGGGGCTGTGTCTGATATGCGACGGCAGCCGCGATGGGGGTTCCCCCGGGTTCGAGCGAAGCCGGGAACTTGGGGGAGCGACCAGCCCCGGCGTACCCGCAGCCGCAGATGCGGCGAGGCGTTCTCGCAGGTCACCAGCCATGCGGCGGGCGTCTCTGACGGTCAGGGGGAGGGGCGACCAGCCCGCCAGGCGGCCCAGGGCCACCACCGGGGGGTGGACCGGGGAGACGGCCATGACCTCGGACGGGGTGCCCACGACGGGGGCTTCGCCGGGGCCGGGCAGCAGGAGGACGCGGTCTGCGTAGTGGATCACGCGTTCCAGGCGGTGCTCGGCCAGCAGGACCGTCGTGCCGAGGTCGTGCACGAGACGCTGGAGCACGGCCAGGACCTCTTCCGCCGCGGCCGGGTCCAGCGCCGAGGTCGGCTCGTCCAGGACCAGCACCTGAGGGTGCGGGGTGAGGACCGAGCCGATCGCGACACGCTGCCGCTGTCCGCCGGAGAGGGTGGCGATCGGGCGGTTCCGGAGCCCTGCCAGGCCCAGCAGGTCCAGCGTTTCCTCGACCCGGCGGCGCATCACCTCCGGGGCCAGGCCCAACGACTCCATTCCGTAGGCGAGTTCGTCCTCGACCGTGTCCGTCACGAAGTGGGCGAGCGGATCCTGGCCCACCGTGCCGACCACGTCGGCGAGTTCGCGCGGCTTGTGGGTACGGGTGTCGCGGCCGGCCACGGTGACGCGACCGCGCAGGGTGCCGCCGGTGAAGTGCGGCACCAGCCCGCTCACCGCGCCGAGCACGGTCGACTTGCCGACCCCGGACGGGCCGACGAGCAGCACCAGTTCACCTTCCGGCACCTGGAAGTCGACGCCCTGGACGGTGGGTTCGGCCGCACCGTCGTACGTCACGCTGACATCCTCGAAGCGGATCATGACGGCGGCTCCTTGGAGTCCTGGGGGACGACGAGGGCGGGGAGCAGGGCGAGGAGGGTCGCCGCGGCGGGCCACAGGGGGAGGGCGGGGGCGACGAGGGGGACGACACCGGGATGCAGGCCCTCCGGATCGCGGGCGGCGGCCAGGGTGAGCAGCGCGGCGACGGCGACGCCGGAACCGGCGACCAGCCAGGCCCGCGTGTCCCAGGGGTCGGGGCGGTACCGGGTGCGCAGCGAACGCCGGCCGCCGAGCCGGAGTCCCGCGAGCGCGGCGCCGGCACCGGCCAGCAGCAGCGGGATGCCGTAGGTGCCGCCCTCCGCGGTGAGCAGCCCGTACGTGCCCGCGCACACGCCGAGCAGGCCGCCGAGGGTGAGCGCGGCCGTCGTACGGCGCACGCGGGCGGGGACCTCGGCACTGCGGCCGTAGCCGCGGGCCTCCATCGCGGCGGCGAGGGCGACCGAGCGCTCCAACGCGCCCTCCAGGACCGGCAGTCCGACCTGCAGCAGACCGCGCAGGCCCCGGTC
>NZ_CM002285.1:6880318-6965693 GCF_000497445.1 Streptomyces roseochromogenus subsp. oscitans DS 12.976
AGCCGCTGGACGTCGGCGATCAGGTGCGGCGCGAAGGTGAGCGCGACGACCACGGCGACGCCGGTCTCGTACAGGGCGCCGGGCAGGGATTTGAGGAGGCGGGCGGGGCCGGCGAGCGCGTTCGCCGCGCCGACGCAGATCAGGAGGGTGGCGAGCTTGAGCCCGTCGTAGCCGGCGAAGACGAGCGCCTCCGCCGTGACCTTTCCGCCCAGGCGGATGCCCTGTGCCCAGTGGGGGAGCGGGACTTCGGGGAGGGTGAGGAGGGTGTGGGTACCGGGGATGGGGGAGCCCAGCGCCATCGCGAAGAGGAGGCGGATGAGGAGGACGGCGAGGGCGAGCTTGGCGAAGGCGGTGTAGGCGCGGGAGGCGGGGGTGGGGGTGCGGTGCGTTGCCACGACGTAGGCGGAGGCGGATATGAGGAGGGCGAGCAGGAGGGGGTTGGTGGTGCGGGTGGCGGCCGTGCCCAGGCTGAGCGCCCAGAGCCACCAGGCACCGGGGTGAAGGGTGGCTCGCTTTCCGGACAGGCGCGGCGGCTGCGACTTCCCAGGGGCCCGACCAGCCCCCACCGGGTCGCAGTTACCCGGATGCATCGCGTCGCCGTCGGGACTGCCACACCGCTGCACCTGCCAGGACGGCGACGACACCCGCACCGATCGGCAGACCCAGCGAGGGCCCGCTGTCCGAGCCGCTCTTCTGGTCCGAGCCGCTCTTCCGGCCGGAGGCCACCTGCTCCCCGCACCCCTGCTTCGGATACCCGGAGATCGCACACAGCAGGGCGTTGGTGTCGTAGCGCAGGGGCTTGGCCACGGCCGCCAGGGCGTCGGCCGTCGTCGCGTCGTCGGACACGCGCGCGCAGGCCGTACGCCGCGCCGGCGGTGTCTCGCCGGACGGCGCGTCCGCCGGTGTGCCGAAGTCGAGGACCAGGGCCACCCGCTTCATACCGGACTTGGCCGGTGTGGACGAACAGATCGTGCCGAAGTCCGCCGCTCCGCGCGGCCGGCTCGCGTCCGCCGAGTCCGCGCTCACCGCGAAGCGGAAACCCTCCACGGCGCTGTCGTCGGGACGGGCGCCCGACGGGCCCATGGTGGCGTACGTCCAGCGCCCGCCGGTCCGCTCCCAGAAGGACCAGTACCGGTAGCCGGTGGCCTGCGCCTGCCCGGCACCCGCCAGCAGGACGAGCGCGGCGCACAGGACACTCGCGGCGCGGCGGACGGCGGTCACGGCTGCCGCTTCTTCCGGCCGCTGAGCAGGAAGCCGACGCCGATACCCGCGACGAGGCAGACGCCGACGAACCACCAGACGCCGAAGCCGGAGCCGCCGTCGGACTTGGTCTCCTGCTGGTACCCGGTCGCCGCCATCTGCGGGAGGGGGCCGAGCGCGTTGAGGGACCGGACCAGGCTGGTGCCGCCGAAGTCACCCGGCTGCGCGCCGACCGCGTGCGCGGCGAGGATCAGCTGGGCGTACGCCGCCGGGCCGCTCTGCGCCGCCCACTTCCCGGCGTTCTTCTCCAGCCAGCCGTACGCCTTCTTCGCCTGCTCGGCCCGGCCGTCCGCGGCGAGTGCGACGACCGTGTCCGCCGTGTTGCCGTAGTCCGGCTGGTCCTCGGCGCCGGGCAGTGCGGACTGCAGATGCCCGGTCTTGGCGACGGCGGCCGCCAGATAGGCGCCGGCGTTGTCGGCCACCTGCGCCGGAGTGGGATGACCGGCCTTGGCACACGCCTCCTGCGCGGGCGCCTTCCCGGCCTCGGCGACGAACCCCTTGCCGAGCGCGCCGAGCACCCCGGCCGCCGTAGCGTCCGCGTTGGCGGCCAGCTTCCCCTTCTTGTCCGGCTGGAAGGCGAGGGCGCCGCCGCCGTCCTGGTCGCAGGGGATGGCCATGGCGGCGAGCAGGTCGTAAGGGGACTTGCTCGCCTTGCGGACGTCCGCCGGGTCCGTGCCGACGGCGGCCAGCGTGCCGACGACGACGGAGGTGGAGTTGGTGTCGCTGGCCCCGCCCGGCGAGTAGCCCCAGCCACCGTCCTTGTTCTGCACGGACTTCAGCCAGGTCACCGCCTTGCCGACGGCGTCGTGGTGCCCGCCGGTGGCCTGGAGGGCCTGGACCGCGGCGGCGGTGTTGTTGGTGTCCACCATGACCTTGCTGTCGCAGGCTTTGGCAGGGTCAGCCCGGAAGGCGGCGAAGGCGCCGCTCGCGCACTGCTGTCCGGCGAGCCAGTCCACGGCCTGCGCGGCCGGCCGGTAGCCGAGGGTCCGCTGGGCGATCAGCGTCAGCGACTGCCGCCACACGCCGTCGTAGGCCGGGTCGGACGTGCCGTACAGCCCCGACGGGAGCGCGGCCTTCGGAGAAGGGGACGGGCCGGCGGCCGTGGCGGGCGCGGCGGCGGCCAGCACGCCTACGGCGGCGAGAACCGCGGCACTGCGGCGGACGTTCATGGTCGGCGACTGCCTCTCCTGCGGGGAACCGGCAGCGCACGGGGAGACACCCCGGGCGGCTCGGCTCCGTGAACCTCGACGGTGCCGTGCACGGCGGACCGCCGACGCACACGAGCCGGTCAACGTCCCGTCCGGGGCAGTCCGGCTCACCGTCCGATGGCGAACGGCTCACGGATGGGGGTGCCCCCGGGCTCGACGAAGCCGAGAGCTTGGGGGAGGGTCAGCGCCGGAATTGCACCGGCTTCCCCCCCGTACGGGTGTGATGACGACCCGGCCACTTTACCGGCAGCCCGCAGCACCCTGAGGAGTGGCTGTGCGGCAGTGCCGAGAACGGGCGCGGGGCTGTATCGAAATGCGGCTCCGCCGCAGCAGGGTCGCCCGGAGGCGAACCGTTTACACCGCGACGTACGCCACCGGCTCGCTCCCCGCCACCGCCTCCGCCCGGCCCTGCTTGACCAGCCGGCGCAGATGGGACTCGGCCTCCGAGACGGCGATGTTCCGGGAGCCGTAGGGGATCTCGGTCCAGGGGCGGTTCCACTCCATGTGCTCGGCGAGCTGCCAGGGGGTGAGCGGCTCGGCGAGCAGGGCGAGCAGACCGGCCAGTCGTTCCTCGTGGTGGTCGAGCAGCTCCCGTACCCGGCCGGACGCGTCGGTGAAGGTGTGCTGGTGGGCGGGGAGGACTTCGGCGGGGGCGAGCCGGCCGATCCGTTCCAGGGAGTCGAGGTAATCGCCGAGGGGGTCGGTCACGGTCGCGTCGTCGGGGTCCTCGTACAGGCCGATGTGCGGAGTGATCCGAGGCAGCAGATGGTCCCCGCTGAACAGGCGGCCATGGCCGGGGAGTTGGGCGGGATGCTCTTCCTCCAGGTGCAGGCAGACATGGCCGGGGGTGTGGCCCGGGGTCCAGATCGCGCGCAGCCGGCGGCCGGGCAGGTCGAGGAGTTCGCCGGGGACGATCTCCCGGTCGGGGAGGGCGGGGGAGAGGCCGGCCAGCCGCCGGCCACGGGCGGTGCGCAGCGGTGCCACATGCTGCTCGGGCGCCCCGGCGGCCGTCAGCTTGGCGGCCATGTACGTGAACCACCGCTCGGGCCGGGTCCCGCGTGTTCTGCGCACGATCGCCGCGTCGGCCGCGTGCATCGCCACCCAGGCGCCGGAGGCCTCGCGCACCCTGGCCGACAGGCCGTGGTGGTCGGGGTGATGGTGCGTGATGACGACGCCGTACACCTCCGGCACCGCCGTACCGCAGGCCGTCAGCCCCGCCACGAGCGTGTCCCAGGACGCCGGATCGTCCCACCCGGTGTCGACCAGCACCGGGCCGCGGTCGGTGTCCACGACGTACACCAGTGTGTGGCCGAGCGGGTTGTCCGGTATGGGGACCGCCACGGACCGTACGCCCCCGCCGTGATCGAACGTCGTCACCATCAGGTCCTCCGCCCCTCCGCCCAGCGGCCCCGCCGGGCCGCCTCACGGCCATTGCCCATGATAACTAGAACTGATATCAGTTCTGAAACAGCGTCAGAAATACGTGCGGTGCGGTGGGAGGCGGACGGCCATGACCGGGCTCGTGGAACACGGACAGCTGTTCATCGGCGGGGAGTTGACCGATCCCCTGGGCAAGGACGTCATCGAGGTGATCTCCCCGCACACCGAGGAGGTCATCGGCCGGGTACCGCACGCCTCCCGGCAGGACGTGGACCGGGCCGTGGCCGTCGCGCGCCGCGCCTTCGACGAGGGGCCGTGGCCGCGGGCCACCCTGGAGGAGCGGATCGAGGCCGTCACCCGGATCAAGGACGGCATCGCCGCACGGCATGAGGAGATCGCCCGGGTGATCTCCTCGCAGAACGGCTCGCCGTACTCCTGGAGCGTCCTCGCCCAGGCGCTCGGCGCGATGATGGTGTGGGACGCGGCGATCAGGGTCGCGCGGGACTTCACGTACGAGGAGCGCCGGGACGGTGTCCTCGGTCCGATCCTCGTCCGACGGGAGCCGGTCGGGGTGGTCGCGGCCGTGGTTCCCTGGAACGTCCCCCAGTTCGTCGCCGCCGCCAAGCTCGCGCCCGCGCTGCTGGCCGGCTGCACGGTCGTACTCAAGCCGTCCCCGGAGTCCCCGCTGGACGCGTATCTGCTGGCGGAGATCGCGAGGGACGCCGGTCTCCCCGAGGGCGTGCTGTCCATCCTCCCCGCCGACCGCGAGGTCAGCGAGTACCTGGTCGGACACCCCGGCATCGACAAGGTCTCCTTCACCGGCTCGGTGGCGGCGGGGAAGAGGGTGATGGAGGTGGCCGCCCGCAATCTCACGCGCGTGACCCTGGAGCTGGGCGGCAAGTCGGCGGCGCTGGTGCTGCCGGACGCGGATCTCCAGGCGGCCGTATCGGGCATCGTCCCGGCGGCCTGGATGAACAACGGGCAGGCGTGTGTGGCCCAGACCCGCATCCTCGTCCCGCGCGCCCGCTACGACGAGTTCGCCGACGCCTTCGCCGCTGCCGCGAGCGCGCTGAAGGTCGGCGACCCGCTGGACCCGGCGACCCAGGTCGGCCCGCTGGTCGCCCGCCGCCAGCAGCGGCGCAACCTCGACTACATCCGGATCGGGCAGGAGGAGGGCGCCAAGGTCCTTACCGGCGGTGGCCGGCCGGAGGGCCTGGACCAGGGCTGGTACGTCGAACCGACCCTCTTCGGCGACGTCCACAACGCCATGCGCATCGCCCGCGAGGAGATCTTCGGCCCGGTCATCTGCCTGCTCCCGTACGGCGACGAGACCGAGGCGGTGAAGATCGCCAACGACTCCGACTACGGCCTGTCCGGCAGCGTGTGGACGGCCGACGTGGAACACGGCATCGAGGTCGCCCGGCAGGTCCGCACCGGCACCTACTCGGTCAACACCTTCAGCCTGGACATGCTCGGCCCGTTCGGCGGCTACAAGAACTCCGGTCTGGGGCGGGAGTTCGGCCCGGAGGGGTACGGCGAGTATCTGGAGCACAAGATGATCCACCTGCCGGCGGGGGCGTAGGCCATGGGTGACCGCTGGCACGTCGAGGTCGACCGGTCGGTGTGCATCGGCTCGGCCCAGTGCGTCCATCACGCCCCGGACCACTTCCGCCTCGACTCCGCCCGCCAGTCCCACCCGCTGGCCCCCGGCACCGACGCCGCCGAACCCGTCCTGGAAGCGGCCGAGAACTGCCCGGTGGAGGCGATCCTGATCACGCTGCTGGAGAGCGGGGAGGCGGTGTTTCCTCCCGAGGAGTAGGCGGTGTCCGTGCCGGAGGAACAGGTGGGGATCACGCCGGTGGTGTGGCGGACTCGGTGGCGCGGGCAATGGCCCGCTGCCGTGCCTCGCGCAGCCGCGCCAGGTCCGCGTCCGCCCCCGCTCCCGCCGCGCGCAGCACCGCTTGTTCCGCGTCGCGCTGGGCGTGGGCCACCGCGTCGAACAGACCCGCCCGGCGCTGGCACCCGGCGTCGGTCCCGGCCAGCTTCAGCTCCTGCCCGGCGACCGCGTGCAGGGCGGTCGGATCGGTACCGGCCCGCTGAAGTTGCTTCTGGATCGCGGCGGGTGGCTCGTCGAGCGTGTGCGCCCGCTGCCCGGCGTCCCGCATACAGCCCTGCCAGCGCCGCATCGCGGCACGGTACCGGGCGTCGCCGGTCACCCGGTTCACGACCCGGCCGGTGAGGACCTGGAAGGTGTTGTAGAGCCGCTGGTAGTCACGGCCGTAGAGCTGGGTGCCGGCGGCCGAGACGCAGGAGTCGGTGTCGTAGAAGAACTCCAGTGTGCCCGGCAGGCGGACGTAGACCCGGTGCCGGTCGGTGCCGAGCAGGGCGGCCTTCCAGCGCGGATCGTTCTCCTCGTGGGCGTTGGTGCCGGTGGCGCCGGCCGGGCGCGGTGCGCGCAGGACCGCGTCGGTCTCGCCGTAGCCGTCCCGCCGGGCCTGCGCTTCGGTCAGCAGGAGATAGGGGCTGGTGTCGAGCCGGTTGGGGCCCGTGGGCTGCGGCTGCGGGTGGTAGGTGAAACCCTTGCCGCGCATGCAGGCCGCGATCAGGTGCTCCTCCGCGGTGTGCAGCGCGGCCCGGCTGCCGGGGCCGTAGTAGGTGACGCCCTGGAACGGGCGGGGAGCGGTGGGCTCGGGCCGGGCGTGGCCGGCCGAGGTACAGCCGGCCACGCCCAGCGCCAGGAGCAGCACCGCGCTCGTCAGACGGCGGGTGCTGGCCACGTCAGTACAGACACCACCTGTTGGACTCGATGTGCGGCAGGTTTGAGCCGATGTTGGCCCAGCCGGTGCCGCGGTTGAGGTTGTAGGGGGTGCCGCCGCCGTTCGTGGCGGTGTACACGGTCACGTTGCAGCTCGCGCCGTGGTTGTACAGCGAACCGCCCTGGGAGTAGTAGAAGTTGGGGTACATGGTGAGGTCGTCGTTGTCCTGGTAGACCTTCTCCACCGGGTGGCCCGAGCCGTTGGTGAAGTTCGCTCCCCAGTAGGCGCAGAGCGCGGTGGACGGACAGTCCGAGGGCGCCGAGGCCTGGGCGGCCGGGGCCGCGACCGCGGTGGTGGCTGCCAGGCCGGCGGCGACGGCGAGGGCGGCGAAGAGTCGTCTGGCCATGCGAGTTGTCCCCGATTCCGTGGATGGTCGAGCACGTCCGGCTGTGGACGGCGCGGCCAGTCTCGTGGGGGCGCCGAGCGGGATTCTTGTACGAATGCGACCTGCGCGCCCGGAGCGTCGGATATCGGCCAACTCGGCCGTTCTCGCCCGCATCCGGATGGTCCCGGCCCTACGATCGCTGCCGTGTCACACGTCGGCCGAACGGGGGATCGGTCCATGTCCAGGCACCTCACCAGCTCTCCCCGCTCCGGTCACGAGCTGTTCGCCCGCCCGGCCGCGCCGGATCTGCGCGGACATGTCCTCGGCTACCGCGGATTCCGCTTCGGGGCGATCGGGGTGCGCCGGCGCCTGATGATCCCGGACGCGGTGGTGAAGGTGATGCTGGGCTTCGGCGATCCGCTGCGCGTCGTGGACCCGTTCGAGCCCGCGCGCTCCGCCAGCGCGGTCTCCCTGGTCAACGGGGCGCGTACGACGGCCGCCATCGGCGAGCACGCCGGCCGGATCCACGGCGTCACCGTGCTGCTGACCCCGCTGGCCGCCTATCGCGTGTTCGGCGCGCCCCTGTCCGAGTGGGCGAACCTGTCGGCGTGCCCGTCCGCGTTCGGCCGCACCGACCTGGCCCGGCTGGCCGAGTGCCTGGCCGCCGTACCGGACTGGGAGACCCGCTTCGCCCTGCTCGACCGGTCGCTGCGAGCCCTGTTGGGAGCGGGTCCCGCCTACAGCCCCGAGGTGGCCTGGGCCTGGAGCGCGCTGCGGGACTCGGCGGGCCGGGTGAGAGTGGAGGCGCTCGCGGCCGGCACCGGCTGGAGCCGCCGCCACCTGGAGCGCCGCTTCCTGCTGCAGACCGGGCTGACCCCGAAGGGCGCGGCGCAGGTGCTGCGCCTGCAGTCGGCCCTGCGGCTGAAGGAATCCGGCGCCTCCTGGGCCGACGCGGCGGCCCAGGCCGGGTACCACGACCAGCCGCACTTCGACCGCACGTTCAAGGCGATGACCGGCCGCACCCCGACCAGCTTCCGCGCCGACCGTACGTCCGCGTCGGCCCAGGACGCCCAGGACTTCGTGCCCGGTCAGATCACCAGCGCCATCCTGCCCCGGTGCTGAGCGGGTCCGGGCTAGGCGGTGGGCTCCGTCAGGTCGATCAACCGGCACACCGTCTCGATGTCGATCTTCACCTGGGCGATGGAGGCGCGGCCGGAGAGCCAGGTGATCAGGGCCGAGTGCCAGGTGTGCTCGATGACGCGGACCGCCGAGAGCTGCTCGGGGGTGGGGTTCTCCAGGCCCATCGCGTCCAGGATGATCAGGGTCGTCTGGCGGGAGACCTGGTCGACCTCCGGCGACACACTGCGGTCGGCGAAGGTCAGCGCGCGGACCATGGCGTCGGCCAGGTGCGGCTCGCGCTGGAGGGCGCGGAAGGCGCGCATCAGGGTCTCGGCGACGCGCTCGGCCGCCGTCTCGCCCGCGGGCGGCTTCTTGCGCAGCGTGCCGTGCATGTGTTCCAGCTGGTCCTGCATCGTCGCCACCAGCAGGTGGATCTTGGAGGGGAAGTAGCGGTAGAGGGTGCCCAGGGCCACCTGGGAGGACTCCGCCACCTCGCGCATCTGTACGGCGTCGAAGCCGCCCCGGCTGGCCAGCTGGGCGCTCGCGTGCAGGATCCGGCGGCGCCGGGCCTCCTGGCGCTCGGTGAGCGGAGACGACGGAGACGGCGAGGGCCGGGACGTACTTGTTTCCACCTTGGGTTCCGCAGGCATGGGTCCCGTTCCGTGACAGTCGGTGAAGGCGTCTGTGGGGCACGTGATCAGACAGCATGGCAGGGCGGCGCGCCGTGGCGCGAATCACCTGATCCACTGCTCACAGCGCTCCTACCTGCCGGTAGATTCAGAGCCTCTTGAACGATCAAGTCTGAAACTTGTTCTAGATTAGCGTCCCGTCGTAGTCTCGCGGGACAGTGCAGGCAGAAGGGGGCACGGAGTGACCGCTGAGGCCCGGGAGGCGGGTGCCCAGGAGGACCCCGCTGCCGACGGCGGGCGACCGCTCGACATCGCGCTCCTCACCTATAAAGGGAACCCGTTCTGCGGCGGCCAGGGCGTCTACGTCCGGCATCTCTCGCGTGAGCTGGCCCGGCTCGGGCACCGGGTCGAGGTCATCGGATCGCAGCCGTACCCCGTCCTCGACGAGGGCTACCCCGGGCTCACCCTCACCGAGCTGCCCAGCCTCGACCTCTACCGCCAGCCCGATCCCTTCCGGACCCCGAAACGGGACGAGTACCGGGACTGGGTCGACGCCCTGGAAGTCGCGACGATGTGGACCGGCGGGTTCCCGGAGCCGCTGACCTTCTCTCTCCGCGCCCGCCGTCATCTGCGCGCCCGGCGCGGTGAGTTCGACGTCGTGCACGACAACCAGACCCTCGGGTACGGCCTGTTGGGCGACATCGGCGCCCCCCTGGTCACCACCGTCCACCACCCCATCACCGTCGACCGGCAGCTGGAGCTGGACGCGGCCGAGGGCTGGCAGCGGCGGTACTCGGTCCGGCGTTGGTATGCCTTCACCCGGATGCAGAAGCGCGTCGCGCGCCGGCTGCCCTCGGTCCTCACCGTCTCCGGCAGCTCCAAGCAGGAGATCGTCGACCACCTCGGCGTCCACGACGACCGCGTGCACGTGGTCCACATCGGCGCCGACACCGATCTGTTCGCGCCGAATCCGGCCGTGCCCGAGGTGCCGGGCCGGATCGTCACCACCTCCAGCGCCGATGTGCCGCTGAAGGGGCTGGTGTTCCTGGTGGAGGCGCTGGCTAAGGTGCGCACCGAGCACCCGGCCGCCCATCTCGTCGTCGTCGGCAAGCGCCCCGAGGAGGGGCCGGTCGCGGCGGCCATCGAGCGCTACGGCCTCGGCGGCGCCGTCGACTTCGTCAAGGGCATCTCCGACGCCGAACTGGTCGACCTCATCCGCTCGGCCGAGATCGCCTGCGTGCCCTCGCTGTACGAGGGCTTCTCGCTGCCCGCCGCCGAGGCCATGGCCACCGGCACCCCGCTGCTCGCCACGACCGGCGGTGCCATCCCCGAGGTCGCCGGCCGCGACGGCGAGACCTGCCTGGCCGTACCGCCCGGCGACGCGGGGGCGCTGGCCGCCGGGCTCGGCCGGCTTCTCGGTGACCCGGAGCTTCGGGTGCGGCTCGGCCGCGCCGGCCGTGAGCGGGTGCTGTCGAAGTTCACCTGGGCGCGCGCCGCGGAGGGCACGGTGGCCCGGTACCGCGAGGCCATCGCCCACGAGAGCCGTTCGGCGGGCCCCCGCGATGCCCGCTCCGCGGCGGACAGCAGCCTCGCTCACGCTCGAACAGGCTCACGCGCGGGGACCCCCACCGCGGCCCCGATTCCCGGCCGTTCCGCGGCCCCGGCAAGTGTTGCAGGCGTCTCTTCCGAAAGCAGGGCCACGTGCTGACCGTCGACTTCTCCCGGTTCCCGCTCGCCCCCGGCGACCGAGTCCTGGACCTCGGCTGCGGGGCCGGCCGGCACGCCTTCGAGTGCTACCGGCGCGGTGCCCAGGTGGTGGCCCTGGACCAGAACGGCGAGGAGATCCGCGAGGTCGCCAAGTGGTTCGCGGCGATGAAGGAGGCCGGAGAGGCCCCGGAGGGCGCCACCGCCACCGCCATGGAAGGAGACGCCCTCGCGCTCCCCTTCCCGGACGAGTCCTTCGACGTGGTCATCATCTCCGAGGTGATGGAGCACATCCCCGACGACAAGGGCGTGCTCGCCGAGATGGTCCGGGTGCTCAAGCCGGGCGGCCGTATCGCGATCACCGTGCCCCGCTACGGCCCCGAGAAGGTCTGCTGGGCGCTGTCCGACGCCTACCACGAGGTCGAGGGCGGCCACATCCGTATCTACAAGGCCGACGAGCTGACGGCCAAGGTCCGCGAGGCGGGTCTGAAGCCGTACGGCAGCCATCACGCGCACGCGCTGCACTCGCCGTACTGGTGGCTGAAGTGCGCGTTCGGCGTCGACAACGACAAGGCGCTGCCGGTGCGGGCGTACCACAAGCTGCTGGTCTGGGACATCATGAAGAAGCCGCTCGCCACCCGGGTCGCCGAGCAGGCGCTGAACCCGCTGATCGGCAAGAGCTTCGTGGTCTACGCGACCAAGCCGCACCTCCCGCGCATCACCGAAGAGGCGGCCGCCGAGTGACCACCCCCCGGACAGAACACCTCGTGCTGCCCGGGGTCCTCACCGCCGAGCAGGCTGCCGCGACCGTCCACGGCATCCTCGCCGTACAGCGGGAGGACGGCGCGATCCCGTGGTTCCGCGGGCACCACCTGGACCCATGGGACCACACCGAGGCCGCGATGGCCCTGGACGCGGCCGGCGAGCACACGGCCGCCGAGCGGGCGTACACCTGGCTCGCCCGGCACCAGAACGCGGACGGCTCCTGGTACGCCGCCTACGCCGACGGCGCCCACGACGACGTCACCGACCGCGCCCGCGAGTCCAACTTCGTCGCCTACATAGCCGTGGGCGTGTGGCACCACTACCTGTCCACCGGCGACGACACCTTCCTGGACCGCATGTGGCCGACGGTCTACGCGGCCATGGAATGGGTGCTCGGGCTCCAGCAGTCCGGCGGCCAGATCGGCTGGCGCCGCGAGGACGACGGCACGCCCACCGCGGACGCCCTGCTCACCGGCAGCTCCTCGATCCACCACGCGCTGCGCTGTGCGCTCGCCATCGCGGAGCAGCGCGAAGAGCCGCAGCCGGACTGGGAGTTGGCGGCGGGGGGACTGCGCCATGCGATACGCCGGCACCCCGAGCGCTTCCTGGACAAGGACCGCTACTCGATGGACTGGTACTACCCGGTCCTCGGCGGCGCGCTGACCGGCGAGGAGGCCAAGGCCCGCATCGAGGAGTCCTGGGACCGGTTCGTCGTGCCCGGCGTCGGTGTGCGCTGCGTGGTCCCGAACCCCTGGGTCACCGGCGGCGAGTCCAGCGAACTCGCCCTGGCCCTGTGGGCGGTCGGCGAGTCCGACCGCGCCCTGGACATCCTCCAGTCCATCCAGCACCTGCGCGACCCGGAGAGCGGCCTGTACTGGACGGGCTACGTCTTCGACGACGACGCGATCTGGCCCCGCGAACTCACCACCTGGACGGCAGGCTCATTGCTGCTCGCGGTAGCGGCCCTGGGCGGCCACGAGGCGACGTGCGCGGTCTTCGGAGGCGAGCGCCTGCCGGAAGGCCTGGACCCCGACTGCTGCGACTAGCCCCCGGGCCTTCAGAACCGGTGTGCCCAGTTGGCGATGGCGTGGCCCACGAACAGGTACACGACCGCCGCCAGGCCGTAGTCGGCGACCACCCGCGCCCACTCCTGGTCGAAGGTGAAGATGCCCTGGGCCCAGCCCGCCAGCCAGGTCGCTGCGTCGTGGACGAACCGGACCACCCCGTTGGACCGGTTCGCGTCCAGCAGGAACAGCAGGATCCACAGTCCGATGATCAGCGCCATGACGTTGCTGACGGCTGCGATCACCCTCCCGGCCGGATTCGCGCCGTAGGAGAGATAGCGACGGGTCATACCTGCCGGATTGCCGCTAAACGGTCGATGAAACCCGAACGGTGTCCCCCGAGTGGCGGACACTCCCGCCCCGGGTCAGGCTGCCGGAGGAAACAGACCGCTCGGGGAGGACACGTCCGGAGGACTCCGTGCCCGTACCCATACGGCGCCTCTGCGTGGCGCTCACGCTCTGTACCGCTCTCCTGGCCGGGACCACGGCCTGCGGCACCGGCGAGAAGACCAGCACGAAGGACACCGCGGCGGTCCAGACCGTCCCCGCTGCCGACACCCCCAGCCCGACCACGTCCGCCGAACGGCAGAAGTTCGCCAAGACCCGGTTCGTGACGAACGCGGGCCTCGCGGCCGGCGCGACCTACCAGTGGATCGTGAAGCCATGGAAGGCCGGCACGTTCAAGAAGGGCGCCAAGGGGCGCAAGGCGGCCCTGGTGAAGGCCGGTCTGGCCGGTGCCTTCACCTACAACCGCCTCAAGGCGGCCGAGCGGAACGCCCAGGGCGACCCGACGCTGTCCAAGGCGCTCGCGCCGCTCAGTTCGGGCATCGACGCCCTGAAGGACCTGCCGTCCAGGCTCCGCAAGGGCGACGACAGCGCGGTCAACTCCTTCAACGACACCATCGACAAGGTCAAGGGAGCGGGCGCGAGCGCCGGCGCCCCGGTCAAGGACCAGGTACCGTCCGCATCCCAACTCGCCAAGGGGAGCTAGGAGTTCAGCTCCGCCAGCACCCTGAGGCTGTGCGGGTCCGGGGACAGGGCCAGCAGGTCCGTCACCGGGCCCGCGCGCCACAACTCAAGCCGCTCGGCGATGCGTTCACGCGGGCCGACCAGTGAGATCTCGTCCGCGAAGGCATCCGGCACGGCCAGCACGGCCTCCTCCTGCCGCCCGGCGAGGAACAGCTCCTGGATGCGCCGGGCCTCCTTCTCGTATCCCATGCGCGCCATGAGGTCGGCGTGGAAGTTACGGGCCGCGTGCCCCATCCCGCCGATGTAGAAGCCGAGCATGGCCTTGACCGGCAGCAGCCCCTCGGCGATGTCGTCGCAGACCTTCACCCGGGCCATCGGGGCCACCAGGAACCCCTCGGGCAGCTCGCGCACCACCTCCCCGTACACCTCGGGCCTGCTCGGCGCCCAGTACAGCGGCAGCCAGCCATCGGCGATCCGGGCGGTCTGCGCCACGTTCTTCGGCCCCTCGGCGCCGAGCAGCACGGGCAGACCGGCCCGCAGCGGATGCGTGATCGGCTTCAGCGGCTTGCCGAGCCCCGTGCCGTCAGGCCCCCGGTAGGGGAGGGGATGGAACCGCCCGTCCACCGCCACCGGCGCCTTTCGCCGCAGCACCTGCCGTACGACGTCCATGTACTCCCGGGTCGCGGTCAGCGGTGACTTCGGGAAGGGACGGCCGTACCAGCCCTCCACCACCTGCGGCCCGGACAGGCCGAGCCCGAGCAGCATCCGCCCGCCGGAGAGGTGGTCCAGGGTGAGCGCGTGCATCGCGGTGGCGGTCGGCGAGCGGGCGGCCATCTGGGCAACGGCCGTCCCCAGCCTGATCGTCGACGTCCGCGCCGCGATCCAGGTCAGCGGGGTGAAGGCGTCCGAGCCCCAGGACTCCGCCGTCCACACCGAGTGGTAGCCGAGCCGCTCCGCCTCCTGGGCGAGCGGCACATGACCGGCGTCCGGACCGCGTCCCCAGTACCCGAGTGCCAGACCGAGCCGCATGACACATTCCTCCTGACGGACCGTCAGTTACCGACCGGAGGCGACTGTACGACAACGGCCCCCCGCCCGGAAGGGCGTGGGGCCGTGTGCGGCGGTGTGCGGGACTCAGCCGCGCTGGATGCCGGAGGTGTCCTGGAGCACACCCCGGCGGCCGTCCTGGGTCTGCGCGATGAGCTGGGCACCGCGCTGCTCGACGGCCAGGTACCAGGTGCCCGGCGCCAGTTCGGCGATCGGGGCCTGCGAGCCGTCCTCCGGGAACAGCGGGCGGGTCACCGGCACGGCGAACCAGAACGGCGAGAAGTCCGCCGAGGCCGGCTGCGCCGCCGCCGGAGCGGCACCCTGCGGAGCCGGCTGGTGCCCGAACGGCTGCCCCGGCTGCGGCTGCGCACCGTACGGCTGGCCCGGCTGCGGCTGGGCACCCGGGTAGCCGTAACCACCGGGCGGCTGGGCGCCGTAGGGCTGAGGGGAGACCGGCTTGGGGGCCGGGAGGAGGGCGGCCTGGAGGGCGGGGACGAGGGGGGTCGCGACAGCGGTGGCGGCGAGGACGAGGGCTGCGATGAACCCGAGGATGAGGCCGGAGCCGGCGTCGATGTGGTCAGGGACGTCCACCAGCGTCCAGAAGAGGGTCCACGCGGACAGAATCGTGAAACCCGTGCCCACCATGCCGAGATCCAGGCCCAGCACCTTGCGCTGCTGCGGCAGGCAACGGTTGAGCACGACCAGCGCGGCACCGATGACGGCCCCCATGTACGTGCCGAGGCCCGTCCCGAGGTTGTCCCACACGCTCTGGCTGTCCGAGAAGCCGGAGACCGAGTAGGAGTAGAGCTTGAGGAACGACGCGATGAACAGCAACACCGCTGCTCCGATCACCACGCCGTCGCCTCTAGTGAGGGAGCGGATATTCACTTCAAAAGGTCCTTCGGGTCAGTCGTCTCGTCATCGTGGAGGCGTCGCTGTCACCGTGTCGCCTCAGGACGCGGTGTGAAGCGCGGGGGTGGCCCCTCATCCTAGGAGTGACACTATCGTCCGTCCGAGCTGGCTGTCCCTCGGGTTCGACGCCGCGAACACTACTCCCGCAGTAATCCCACGATTCCCTCAGAGACTCCACGTGAAGCCCGATGGCGCCAGGCACCGCTGGTCAGCGATGCGATGCCCTTCCGGCCGTGCATGTTGCCGTGCTGATGACGGCGTGAGGAACCGTTGGCAGATTGAGACCGACGAAGTCCTCACCGACACCCATCGTTGCCTCTCAATCGTGGTCGGCTTCCGCCCGGGTGGTGTAGCCGTAGCCGTCGGCGCGTTGGAGGAGACGGATGTGCCGGTGATGAATGCCCTGAACCAGTCCGTGATCTGTCTTGATGTTGAAGTTCCCGGTGGCGCGGACGGCGACGCGGCCGGTGTGGCGTCCCTGTTTCTTGCCTGTGGGGACGTTCGCGCGTACGAGGTCACCGGTTGCGAAGCCGAACTGTTGCTTGGCGCGGGGGAGGTTCAGCCGGGGGAAGCCGTATCGGTCAGGGGTGGTGCGACGGTAGGTCCCGCGTCCGGTCGCGGTTACAACAAGGACCGTCCCCGGGTGACGTGCCACGCTCTCAAGGGCTCCGACGCACAAGGCATCAAGCGTGTGCGTCTTGGGCGTTGCGGTGCGCTCGCGATTCCATTTCGTTCGGCCCCCCGAGGATGGTCGTACGTCTTGGTGGCTGGCTTTGAGTGTTTGGATGAGTGCGCAGCGGGTGGCATTGACCGCTGCCGGGTCCCGTAGAGGGGCCTTTGCCTGTTGCAAGACCTTCGAGAGCAAGGCGGGCTTCTTCTTCAGGAACTCCTCCACCGGCTTGTTTCCCTTCTGCTCGTTGCAGGGAATACAGGCGAGGGTGAGATTGGAGATGCGGTCGGAACCACCTCGGGACCGGGGGTGGATGTGGTCGATGTTGAGCGGGACGCCTGTTGCGCCGCAGTAGGTGCATGTCCTGTTCCATTTCGCCAGGAGGTATTCACGCACCTCCATCCCTTGCAGGGTGCCGTGCACGTACTCCGCATCGGACGCGAACCGGTCCGCGCTCATGGCCTGAGTGTCAAACGCAACCTGCTCTACATGCACGGTCCGTACGGGGGCCCAGCGGGCGATTCTGTCCACCCAAGCGCTGGTTGTATCCACCCTGTGCCTGAGAGACGGCGCGAGCCAGCCTTCCGGCCGAGCGCGGTTGCTGGAGCAGGGCGCTCGATAGCGGAGGTTTCGCTGTCTCCGCGCTCGGCGTAGCGTGGCCCGTGCGGTGAGTCTGTTGCTGATCGCTCCGCCTCGATGCGCCAGCTCGATCGCGAAGAGACCATGGCGCACGGTTTCCATCGGCTTGCCGTGGGTGCGAAAGAGTGCGATACCCGTGAATCTGCTGCCTGGGTCGATACCCAGTTCCACGCCCGTCACTTCGGAGCTGGAGATGGTGCGTTCTTTGAGGCGAATGACGAATGGGGTGTGGCGGTGTACGACGGCTCGGCCTTGTTTGAGGAGTTTACGGGCGCGAGCCGGTGTGCAGGGCATGAGCGGCTGGTGGTGCTTGTCCAAAACGAACACCGATGGATGACCCTCACGAGCCTCGCCCTTCCCCGCAGAAGCGGGGTTGGGGTGACGCCCTGCCGGAGGGGTGCCCTCCGGCAGGGTCTCCCCTCGCCCATGTTCAGAAGCCGTGCCCGACATGGTTGCCGGAAGTCCGCAGGCCGTTTCGTCCCTACTCCCTGGGGTGTCTGCTCCTGCGGATTCCAGAGCACGCCGCTGAGGAAGCACGGCGCGGTGGGTCTTCTCACGTGAACTGAACGTAGTCATCAGAGGCACCTCCTCATGATGATGACTGGGGCTGGTCAAACATGAGTGCATCTCTCGGCTGAGAAGTACGCTCCGGCCATCGGGCCGGGAGTGAATGACTTCAGGTCCTTCGTCGGTCGTTGAGAGCTTCGCCGAGGGCATTAAGGCTCGGCGTGAGCATCGTGCAGCCCTGCAACGTGTGGACGACGGTATCGCGTACTCAGGCGGAGTGTGTAAGGAATTCCGATTCTTCTCTTTGCGGGGTGCAGGAACGTTACTGAGTCAATTCCGTTGCGCGTTCAAGAAGTCCGAGATCCCATCAAAAAGCCCTTGCGCCGCCTTCTGCCGCCAGGCGCCGCTGGTCAGCAGTGCCGCGTCCTTGCTATCGCGCATGTTGCCGCACTCGATGAACACCTTCGGAACTGTTGACAGATTGAGACCACCCAGGTCCGTACGTGTAACGAGACCGGTACCTTCGCCGAGGTAGTTGGACGGCGGCTCACCGGTGTCGCGCAGGAAGGCGCCCGCGACGCGCGTACCGAGGTCGTGCGAAGGGCCCACGATCTTACGGGTGTCGGCGGCACCGGCGTGCACGGATCCGGGAAGGATGACGTGGAAGCCGCGGTTGCCGGCTGCGGAGCCGTCGGCGTGGATGGAGATCGCCGCGTCCGCGTGCGCGTCGTTCCCGATCCGTGCCCGCTCGTCCACGCACGGCCCCCAGGCCGGGCGGTCGCCGTCATGGGTCAGCTTCACCGTGGCGCCCTGCTTCTGCAGCAGCGCACTCAGCCGGTGGGCGACGTCGAGGGTGAACCGGGCCTCGGTGTAACCGTCGTTCGTGGACGTCCCGGTGGTGTCGCACTCCTTGTCGTTCGTCCCGATGTCGACCTTGCGATTGATCTCGGCCGCGTGCTGGAAGTTGCCCGGGTTGTGCCCGGGGTCGATGACGACGACCTTCCCCTTCAGCGACCCGGATCCGGCCGCGGCCCCGGACGCCCCCTTGCCGTCGTCCGTGGGGGAGGGGGACGAGGACACGGCGGCGCTGCCGGAGGGCGAGGCGGTGGCGGCTGCGCGATCCGAGCCGCCTCCGGTACCTCCGCCCACCGCCTCGTACACCATCCAGCCGAGCAGCGCGCCGGGCACCAGCGCGGCGAGCGCCACGGTCAGCGGCCCGCGCCGGGGCCTGCGGGGCTGTGCGGGTTCGAACTCCGGGCCTACGTACGACACGTCTGCGACTCTAACCGGGCCCTCAGATCCCTGCGCCCGTTCGCCGCAGGACACGCAGCGAGCCGGTCACCGAGACCTCCGTGAACGCCCCGGACTCAAGGGCCCGCAGGTACACGCGGTACGGCGCCTGCCCGGTGAACTCGTCCTCGGGCTCCGGGAAGACGTCATGGATGACGAGAAGGCCCCCCTCGGCCACATGGGGCGCCCAGCCCTCGTAGTCGGCGCTCGCATGCTCGTCCGTATGGCCGCCGTCGACGAAGACGAAGCCGAGCGGGGAGTTCCAGATCGCCGCGATCTGCGGGGAACGGCCCACGAACGCGACCACGTGCTCCTCCAGGCCCGCCTTGAACAGGGTCCGGCGGAAGACCGGCAGCGTGTCCATCAGCCCGATCTCGGGGTCCACGGTCTCCGGATCGTGGTAGTCCCACCCGGGCTGCTGCTCCTCGCTCCCCCGGTGATGGTCGACGGTCAGCACGCTGACCCCGGCGGCCCGTGCGGCATCGGCGAGCAACACGGTGGACCGCCCGCAGTACGTCCCGACCTCCAGCAAGGGCAACCCCATCCGCCCTGCCTCCACCGCGGCCACGTACAACGCCAGCCCCTCATCCAGGGGCATGAACCCCTTGGCAGCCTCGAACGCGTCCAGAATCTCGGGCTTGGGGGCGTGCGCGGGCATGGAGGGCCTTCCGGTCGTACAACAGTCCGACCGCCCATGCTGCCGCACCCCCGGTCACTTATCGACAGGGGGTGCGTTTCACAGGGGCGCGGGGAACTGCGCGAATGGCCACGACGGCGAGTCAGCCGCCAGCCGGCACAGCGCGGCACCCCGCGGAGCGCTACGCGCTCACAATCTCCCGAGGCAATGAAAGATCCAGCTCGACAGCCCGCTCCTCCCCGGAATGCGTCGCGGAGGAAGCGAGCGGCCCATGGCCGGAGGCCTTCGCGGCGAGCACATACGCCCCCTGTGCCGGCACGGCAAGCACATAACTGCCGTACTCGTCGGAGACGGTCGCCCCCGCCTGCCGCCCCCGTCGGTCGATCAGTGTGACCTTGGCCCGGGCGACGGGAACACCATCGGCGCCCAGAACCCGCCCCCGGAACCCCCGCAGCACCTCTTCCGCCCGCTCCAGCGCGGCGTCCTCCTCACTGCTCGCCCGGAGCTGCGTGTGCTGACTCCGCTGAGCCGGGCGGGCGGCCTTCGGCAGGAACAGCGCCAGCAGCAGGCCCACGGCGACCGCGGCCGTAGCGATCAGGAAGGACACCCGGAAGCCGTGCATCGTCGGGATCGCGACGCCCCCCACGTTGTTCGCCGTGTTGGCCAGCACCATCCCGATGACGGCGCTCGACACCGACGTACCGATGGACCGCATCAACGTGTTGAGGCCGTTCGCCGCACCCGTCTCCGACGCCGGCACCGCGCCGACGATCAGCGCGGGCAGCGAGGAGTAGGCGAGGCCGATGCCCGCGCCGAGGACGACGGACGTGACGACGGTCTGCCAGGCCGCGTCCATCAGACCGAGGCCGCCGCCGTAGCCGAGCGCGATGATCAGCAGGCCCATGATGAGGGTGACCTTGGGGCCGTACTTGGCGGACAGCCGGGCGTACACCGGTGCCGTGAACATCATCGTCAGGCCCAGCGGGGCCACGCACAGACCCGCGACGACCATGGACTGGCCGAGTCCGTAGCCGGTGGCCTTCGGCAGCTGGAGCAGTTGGGGCAGGACCAGCGAGACGACGTAGAACGCGACGCCGACCATGATCGACGCGAGGTTGGTGAAGAGGACGGCCGGGCGCGCGGTGGTGCGCAGGTCGACCAGGGGCGCCTTGACGCGCAGCTCGAACAGGCCCCAGAGGAGGAGTACGACAACCGACGCGCCGAACAGGCCGAGCGTGGTGCCGGAGGACCAGCCCCAGTCGCTGCCCTTGGTGATCGGCAGCAGGAGCAGGACCAGACCGCCGGACAGGCCGATCGCGCCGAGCAGGTCGAAGGAGCCCTCCGCCCGCATCGGGGACTCGGGTACGACGAGGAGGGTCAGGGCGATGGAGAGCACGCCGAGGCCGGCGGCGCCGTAGAAGAGGGCGTGCCAGTTCGTGTGCTGCGCGACCAGGGCGGCGGCGGGCAGCGCGAGGCCGCCGCCCACGCCTATGGAGGAGCTCATCAGGGCCATGGCCGAGCCGAGCTTCTCGCGCGGCAGCATGTCGCGCATCAGGCCGATGCCGAGCGGGATCGCGCCCATGGCGAAGCCCTGCAGCGTGCGGCCGACGATCATGGTGAGCAACTGGCTGGTCAGCGCGCTGATCAGGGCGCCGGCCACCATGACGGCGAGGCTCAGGATCAGCATCTTCCGCTTGCCGTACAGGTCGCCGAGGCGGCCCATGATCGGGGTGGCCACGGCGCCGGACAGCAGGGTCGAGGTGAGTACCCAGGTGGCGTTGCTGGGGGCGGTGCTCAGCAGTTGCGGCAGGTCCTTGATGACCGGCACGAGCAGCGTCTGCATCACCGCGACCACGATGCCGGCGAAGGCGAGCACCGGGACCACGGCACCGCCGGCCCTCGGGCGCGGCTGGTCGGTCGTCGTGTGGGACATGGAGTCGAGGCCTCCCCGTAGTGATGAGTGCTGGGTAAACCTCGTATGCACAGGCAACTATTCCGTTGCTTCGGGCCTCTAATGAATCCTTGACCAGCTCATGGGTTTCTGATCTGTCGTCAGGGGCTGGTGAGTTGATGAAACGCGTTCTAGTCTTCGCGCCATGAAGGCCTATGTCGCCGGGGTCGGGATGACGAAGTTCGAGAAGCCCGAGACCCGTTCATGGCAGTACTGGGACATGGTGCGGGAAGCGGGCGAGGCGGCCCTGGCGGACGCCGGGATCGGCTACGCGGACGTGGAACAGGTTCCCGTCGGCTACTGCTTCCAGCCCTCCACCGCCGGCCAGCGCGCCGCCTATGAACTCGGCCTCACCGGCATCCCCGTCTACAACGTCAACAACAACTGCGCGACCGGCTCGACCGCGCTGATGCTCGCCCGGCAGCTCGTCGAAGGGGACGCCGCCGACTGCGTGCTGGCGCTGGGCTTCGAGAAGATGAAGAAGGGCGCGCTGGGCGGGGGAGCCGACGGCGTTGCCCGCGGCGGAGCCGCTGATGACGGGAGTTCGGCGTCTCCCGTCGCCCGGCACTACGAGATCATGGCCGCCCGGCACGGCTTCGAGATGAGCCCGCCCACCGCGCAGATCTTCGGCGACGCGGCCCGCGAGCACATGGAGAAGTACGGCACGACCGAGGCCCAGCTCGCCGCGGTCGCCGCCAAGAACCACCGGCACTCCGCGCACAACCCCAACGCCCAGTTCCGCGACGTGTACGACGTCGCCGGCATCCTCGCCTCCCGTACCGTCCACCGGCCGCTCACCAAGCTCCAGTGCTCGCCGACCTCGGACGGCGCAGCGGCCGTGGTCGTGGTGTCGCAGCGGTTCGCTGCGCGGCGCGGGCTCACCGGTCTCGTGGAGATCGCCGGGCAGGCCATGACCACGGACACCGAGGAGTCCTTCGCGTCCGGCTCCTGCATCGACGTCGTCGGGCAGCCCATGTCCCGGGAAGCGGCCCGGCAGGCGTACGACCGCGCCGGGCTCGGCATCGAGGACGTGGACGTGATCGAGCTGCACGACTGCTTCTCGGTCAACGAACTGCTGACGTACGAGGCGCTCGGCATGTGCGCGATGGGGGAGTCCGGCAAGCTGGTCGAGTCGGGCGCCACCTCGTACGGCGGCCGCTGGGTGGTGAACCCTTCGGGCGGGCTGATCTCCAAGGGGCATCCGCTGGGCGCGACCGGCCTGGCCCAGACGGCGGAGCTGGTGTGGCAGCTGCGGGGCACGGCGGGGGAGCGGCAGGTGCCGGGCGCGCGCGTGGGACTCGCGCACAACATCGGACTGGGCGGGGCCGCGGTGGTGACGGTGCTGCGCGCGGTCTAGGTCGTACGGCCTAGTACCCGGGGGTCGTGCCAGTGGTCCGAAATGCCGATGCAAGGACCGTAACCGGGTTGAGAACATGACACCCATGCTCGAAGCCGCCGGCACCACACCTCACATATCCCGCCGTACGACCGCGCCCACCTGGCTGGTCGTGGCGCTCGCCTGCGCCGGGCAGTTTCTGGTCGTCCTCGATGTGTCGGTGGTGAACGTCGCCCTGCCGTCCATGCGGACCGGTCTCGGTCTGACACCGTCCGGTCTGCAGTGGGTGGTGAACGCGTACGCCATCGCCTTCGCCGGGTTCATGCTGCTCGGCGGCCGGGCCGGCGACCTGTTCGGGCGCAAGCGGATGTTCCTGGTCGGCCTCGGCCTGTTCACACTGGCCTCGCTGGGCGGCGGCCTCGCCCAGGAGGGCTGGCAGCTGCTGCTGGCGCGGGCCGTGCAGGGGCTCGGCGCGGCGGTGCTGGCCCCCTCGACGCTGACCCTGCTGACGTCCGCGGTGCCGGAGGGGGCGGCGCGGGCGCGAGCGATAGCGACCTGGACCGCGGTCGGCGCCGGTGGCGGAGCCGCCGGCGGACTGGTCGGCGGGGTCCTCGTGGACGCGCTGGACTGGCGCTGGGTACTGCTGATCAACGTGCCGGTGGGCGCGCTGGTGCTGGCCGGCTCGGTGGTGTGGCTCGGCGAGAGCCGGGCCGGGGACGGGCGGCGCCTGGACCTGCCGGGCGCGCTGCTGGTCACAGCGGGCCTCGCGACCCTGGCCTACGGCATCTCGCAGACGGAGGCGGCGGGCTGGACGGCCCCGGACACGCTGCTGCCGCTGCTCGCCGGGCTGCTGCTGATCGGTCTGTTCCTGCTGGTCGAGGCGCGTACGGCGGCCCCGCTGATGCCGCTCGGCCTGCTCCGGCTGCGCTCGGTCGCGTCGGCGAACGCGGCGATGTTCCTCTCCGGCTCGGCCATGTTCTGCATGTGGTACTTCATGACGCTCTACGCCCAGAACGTCCTCGGCTACTCGCCCCTGGAGGCCGGTCTCGCCCTGGTGCCGAGCTCGCTGTCCGTGGTCGTCGGCTCCAAGATGGCGCCGCGCCTGATGCGGACGGCGGGCGCGCGGACCGTGGCGGCGCTGGGCACGCTGGTGGCCGCGGCCGGATTCGGCTGGCAGTCGACGATGAGCGCGCACGAGGCGTATCTCACCGCGATCATGGTCCCGGGGATCCTGATGATGCTCGGCGCGGGTCTGGCGGCGACCCCGCTCGCCGCCCTGGCCACGTCGGGGGCGGCGCCGGGCGAGGCCGGTGTGGTGTCGGGGCTGGTCAACACCTCGCGCACGATGGGCGGTTCGCTCGGCCTCGCCGTGATGTCGACCGTCGCGGCGGCCGGGACGGGCAGCGGCCACGGCCCCGAGGCGCTGACGGACGGCTACGCGCTGGCCTTCCGGGCCAGTACGGCGGTGCTGCTGGGCGGGGCCGTGGTGATGCTGCTGTGGCTGCCGCGGCAGAACCCGGCGACGGCGACGGCCGCGGCGCGGGCCGCCGGAAAGGATTCCGCGACTTCTCGCGGATGAGGCAACGGTCCGGGCCGCTCATGGACTCCTTCTGACATCAAGGGAGGTGCCCATGGGGGACGGCAAGCGGGCTCGGAGCGAGGAGTTCCAGAGCTTCATGGTCGGCCGCTGGCCGCGGCTGATGCGTACGGCATTTCTCCTCACGGGGGAGCAGCACGCCGCCGAGGACCTGGTCCAGTCGACGCTGGAGCGGGTCTATGTGTCCTGGCGGAAGGTCGGCGCGGCAGACGAGCCGGAGGCGTATGTACGGCGCGTGATGATCAACCTGCATGCGCGCAAACACAGAAGAAGGCTCAAGGAGTTCCTGGCTCCGAAGGACGACTCGGGCCTGATGCACGAGGTTGCCGACACCGGGGACCGGATCGCGCAGGCCGACGACCGCAGGGCGCTGCTCACGGCGCTCGCCCAACTGCCCGTGCGGCAGCGGGAGGCGGTGGTCCTGCGCTACTGGGAGGACCTCACGGAGACCCAGGCGGCGGAGGCGATGGGCTGCTCGGTCGGCACGGTGAAGAGCAACGCGGCCAAGGGGATCGCGAAACTCCGGGCCATACCGGCACTGGCCGAGACGGTGACGCACGGAGGGCGGAAGTGATGAGCGCGGACCGGGAGACCCATGAGAGGACCGAGATGACACAGACGGACATCGCCCTCCTGCTCGCGGACGCCGCGGACGAGGTCGAGATCGGTATAGCCCCCGTCGAAGCGGTCATCCGCGGCGGCCGCCGTCGCAGAGCCCGCCGCTGGGCGGTGGCGACGGTCACGGCCCTGGTGCTGGCGGGGTCGACGGGGGCGACACTGGCGGTCACCGGGCTGCCCGGCCACACCGACGGGCATACGACCGTGGCGACCGGGCCGACCACACCCGAGGCCCGGCATGTGTCCGTGCCGCAGGTCACGGAGCTGGCGCGCGGGACGGACCACGGCAACAGCTGGCGTGTGGTCGTCTCCGTGTGGGGAGCGCCGCAGGACGAGTCGGAGGCGGCCGTGCAGCTGGCCGCGATGCGCAAGTACGGCATCGAGCCGGCCCTGCTTCCCGACCACCGGCACCGGCACCTGGTCGGCATGACCTCGTACTACTCGGGCCTGTACTACGGCGGCAACCCGCTCAGAACGATCATCTTCGACACGGTCAAGGGGTGGGAGCCCCTGACGGGCACGAGCCTGATGTCGGGGGCCCTCCCCCTGGGCAAGGCGAATTCCGACGGTCCCGACCGGCTCGTGGTGGGCGCGGTCGCCATCACCGCCCGGCACGTCAAGTGCGGCTGGAAGGACGGCACCAGCACCGTGGTCCAGCCCCAGGCGGTGGCCGGCTCGCCGGTGGAGTGGTTCGCCTGCGCGGCTCCGGACGGGACGGCCTACCAGAACGCGGAGGTGATCCAGTAGTAGTGCACGCGACTCAGAGCCACCCCTGCTGCCGGGCCTCCCGTACGGCTTCCGCCCGGTTCCGGGTGCCCGTCTTGCCGATGGCCGAGGAGAGGTAGTTGCGGACGGTGGACTCGGACAGATGCAGCTTGCCGGCGATGTCGGCGACGGTCGTCCCGTCCACGGAGGCCTTCAGCACATCGCACTCACGGGCCGTCAGCGGACTGGGCCCGGCGCTGAGCGCGGCGGCGGCCAGCGCGGGGTCCACGACGGTCTCCCCGGCGAGCACGCGCCGGATCGCCGCGGCCAGTTCCTCCACGGGCCCGTCCTTGACGAGGAACCCGGCCGCCCCGGCCTCCATGGCCCGGCGCAGATAGCCGGGCCGGCCGAAGGTGGTGAGGATCAGCACCCGGCAGCCAGGCGCCTGCTCCCGCAACTCGGCCGCCGCGTCCAGCCCGCTGATGCCGGGCAGTTCGATGTCCAGCAGAGCCACGTCCGGCCGGTGCAGCAGCGCCGCCTCGACGATCGCATCACCGCGGGAGAGCTGGGCGACGACCTCGATGTCGTCCTCCATACCGAGCAGCAGCGCGAGGGCCCCGCGCATCATCCCCTGGTCCTCAGCCAGCAGAACCCGGATGCACTTGGCGGGCCGACGGTCCCGGGGCATCTCGTTCATGGGCTCAGGTTACGGCTATCGGGCCGAGCCGCCGGTCGCGCCGAGGGTTTTGTGATCATCGTCTGGCTGGTGCCCGAAGAGGCGGTTTCTTGCGGTAGTTGCCCCGTGTTCACCGGCCGCCAGCAAAGAATCCGCCTTATTCGGTGCAGCGGGGGTTGACGGCTGCCGACAGCGTGCAAACAATCGCCCCTGCATTTCCGGAACCCCTCTGCAATTTGGCAGTCGAATGGGTTCGGTATTTCGATCGAACGTTGTCCGAGATTCCGAACAAGGCCTGCCCCGAGACGAACCGAGGTACACCTTGCTCCCCGAAACCCCCCGCCTCCCGCGGCTTCCGCGGCTCCCTCGCCCCCGGCTTCCGAGAAGCGCCGCCCTGTCCGTGCTCGCCGTCTGTGCCACCCTCGCCGCGCTGCTGCTCGGCGTCGGTGTGCCCCAGGCCGCCGCCGCGAGTTCGCTGCCCTGTGACGTCTACGCCGCCACGGGCACCCCCTGCGTCGCCGCGCACAGTCTGGTCCGGGCGCTGTACTCCTCGTACGACGGCTCGCTCTACCAGGTGCAGCGAGCCTCCGACGGGGCCACCGCGAACATCGGCCTGCTGTCCGCCGGCGGATACGCCGACGCGGCCGCCCAGGACTCCTTCTGTTCCGGCACGACCTGCGTCATCACCAAGATCTACGACCAGTCCTCGCGCCACAACGACCTCACCATCGAGGGCGCGGGCGGCGCCGGCAAGGCGGATGTCGGGGCGCCCGCCGACGCGCTCCCGGTGACCGTCGGCGGCCGCCAGGTCTACGGCCTGGAGATCTCCGCCGGCATGGGCTACCGGGACGACTCCACCTCCGGTGTCGCCACCAACGGCGGTGCCGAGGGGATGTACATGGTGACGTCCGGCACCCATGTCAACGGCGCCTGCTGCTTCGACTACGGCAACGCCGAGACCAACAACAAGGACACCGGCAACGGGCACATGGACGCCATCAACTTCGGCACCGAGTGCTGGTTCTCGCCCTGCTACGGACAGGGCCCCTGGGTGCAGGCCGACCTGGAGAACGGGCTGTTCCAGTCGGATGCCGGATACAGCAAGAACACCTCCAACACCGGCACCGGACCCCTGCCTTTCGTGACGGCGCTGCTCAAGAACAACGGCCAGAACCATTTCGCGCTGAAATACGGGAATGCGCAATCGGGCGGGCTCACGACCACTTATTCCGGAGGTGAGCCGACCACCAGTGGGTACTCGCCGATGCACCAGGAGGGCGCGATCGTCCTCGGCACCGGCGGCGACAACAGCAACGGCTCCATCGGCTCCTTCTTCGAGGGCGTCATGACCTCCGGCATCCCGACCGACGCCGCCGACAACGCCGTTCAGGCGGACATCGTCTCCGTCGGCTACGGCGGCGCGACCGGCAGCACCGGCACGCTGGGCGCCGGCTCGGAGATCTCACTGCGCGCGACCACCTCCTGCTGCACCAGCGACTACGTCCGCCACCAGAACAACGCCGGCGTCCTCTCCGCCATCACCTCCAGCAGCTCCGGCCTGGACAAGAACGACGCCACCTGGATCGTCCGCAAGGGGCTCGTCGACAACTCCTGTGTCTCCTTCGAATCGCGCAACTACCCCGGCGACTTCCTGCGCCACTACAACTTCAAGCTCTACCGGCAGCCCATGGACGGCACCGCCCAGTTCCGGTCCGACGCCACCTTCTGCCCGCAGACCGGCAAGAGCGGCAGCGGCACCTCGTTCGCCTCGTACAACTACCCGACCAGATACCTGCGCCACTACAACTACAACCTGTACATAGCGAGCGACGGCGGCTCCAACGACTTCGACAGCAGCACGTCCTGGACCGACGACGTCAGCTGGGCGGTCAGCTCGCCCTGGGCGCCGTAGCCGCCGCGTCCGCGAACTCCGCCGACTGCACCGGGAGTTCGGCGTGCACCGTGAAACCGCCGCGTGGCGACGGGCCGGCTGTCAGCGAGCCGCCCGCCGCCGCGAGGCGCTCGGTCAGCCCCTTCAGGCCCGTGCCGCCGATCCCCGGCTGCGCCCGGGTGACGGGCGTGCCGCTGCCGTCGTCGGTGACGGTCAGCCGGACCTGCTCGGTGCCGCTGTCCACGGTGATCTCACAGCGGCTCGCGTCACTGTGCCGGACCACGTTGGTGACCGCCTCGCGCACCACCCAGCCGAGCAGCGCTTCGGTCTGCGGTTCCAGCGGCGTACCGGACTGCCGTACCACCGGCTCCACGCTCGCCGCGGACAGCGCCGAGCGGGCCCGGGTCAGCTCGGTGGCGAGGCTGCCCTCCCGGTAGCCGGTCACCGCCTCCCGGATCTCGGTGAGCGCCTGCCGGCCCACCGACTCGATGTCCGTGATCTGGCCCAGCGCCGCGTCCATGTCGCGCACGGCCAGTCGCCGGGCCGCCTCCGACTTCACCACGATCACCGACAGCGTGTGCCCCAGCAGGTCGTGCAGATCCCGCGAGAAACGCAGCCGCTCCTTCTCCACCGCGCGCCGGGCCAGCTCCTCGCGGGCGGCGCGCAGCTCCCGTACGGCCTCGGACAGACCGAGGATCGCGGCGGTCACCATGCTGGAGAGGAAGGTGCCATAGGCGATGTTCACCGCGTCTCCGCCGTCGCGGACGGCGGAGATCGCACCCGCGTACGCGGCCAGCAGCAGACCCGTACGGCCCAGCCACGGGCCGCGCAGCACCGCGCCCGTCGCGAGCCCCAGCAGCGGGAAGAAGAACAGCCAGCTGCCGCCGTAACCGAGGGCCAGACCCGTGGTCACCAGGCCCATCAGCCCCAGTGCCACCCGGGTGGAGACCGCCTCGCGCTCGGCCCGGTCGAAGGAGCGGAACGTGACGTAGACATACAGGGAGTTGAAGGCGAGCAGGCCCAGGCCGCCGATCCATGGGTTCGGGGTCTTGCCCTGCAGGAGGTCGAACAGGGCCCCCATCCCCATCAGCAGCCAGGGCAGCAGGGCGAAGCCGGTGGGCGGCGGGCCCGGATGGTCGACGTCCGGGTTCCCGCCCCGCTTCCTGGCGGCCCGTTGCGCGGCCTTGAAGCGCTCGTGCTCCGCCTTCCACTGGAGCCGTGCCGTCTGCCAGGCCCGCGCCTGGCTCCGCAGTCTGTGCCACACCGTCATATCCGTGATCCCCCGATCAGCTGGTCCCCGCCGCACGGCGGTACGACAGCACAGCGTACGAACCGAACGGTTCCAGCCGTGCCATCAGCACGATGATGGCACCCGCGTCCGGCTCCGGGCAGATGCGCATGTACGCACTCGGGCAGTACAAATGTCACTGCCGTCACCTACCTGACACCCCGTCAGGAGCCTTCACAACTGAGGAGCGCTGGGCTATACCTAGGGCGCTGGACTGGAACGCGTTCTAGATCCGCCCCAAGGACGACCTCGGTGCGGCCGACGGTGCGGACGGCCGTGCCGGGGTCTTGAACCGCCACAGGAGCCGTATGCCCATCGACGCAGCCAAAGCCCTCGCGGCCGAGCCCCGTACCGGGGACATCTCCTGGACCACGAAGGACGTCCAGCTCTACCACCTCGGCATCGGCGCGGCCGCGAATCCCGACAGACACAGCCCCGCCACGGACCCCGACGAACTGCGCTACACCCTGGAGTCCCGGCTCCACGTCCTGCCGAGCTTCGCCACCGTCGCGGGCTCCGGCGCGCCCGGCGTGATCAGCGGGCTGTCCCTGCCCGGTGTGGAGGTCGAACTCGCCAAGGTCCTGCACGGCGGGCAGACGCTGGAGATCCACCGGCCCATCCCGGCCGAGGGCACTGCGAGAGCGACCAACCGGCTCGCCGCCGTCTACGACAAGGGCACGGCCGCCATCCTGGTCCTGCGCACCGAGGTCGCCGACGACGACGGCCCGCTGTGGACCAGCGACGCCCAGATCTTCGTACGAGGGGAAGGCGGATGGGGCGGAGAGCGCGGTCCTTCCATGCGTCTGGAACCGCCCGTCGGTGAGCCCGACCGGACGGTCGAGCGGCCCATCCGCCCCGACCAGGCCCTCCTCTACCGCCTCTCCGGCGACTGGAACCCGCTGCACGCCGATCCCGAATTCGCGGAGCGTGCCGGCTTCGACAAGCCGATCCTGCACGGGCTGTGCACCTACGGCATCACGCTCAAGGCGGTCGTGGACACCCTGCTCGGCGGGGACGTGAGCCGGGTGCGGTCGTACACCACCCGGTTCGCCGGAGTCGTGTTCCCGGGGGAGACCCTGCGCATCCGCATGTGGCAGGGGGAGGGGGGCGTCCGGGTGGCCGTGAGCGCCGTCGAGAGGGGCGACGCGCCGGTCCTCGCCGACACCGTCGTACAGCACTCCTAAGAACCTGTCCTTCCGAGGGGAGCCGCACCATGCGCGCAGCCGTACTGCACGAGATCGGCCAGGAAAAGCTGGAGGTCCACGACGACGTCGAGGCGGTGGGCTTCGGGCCCGGCAAGGTCAGGGTCCGGGTGCGGGCCACCGGGCTGTGCCACTCGGACCTGTCCGCGATGAGCGGCGTACTGCCGCAGCCCGCGCCGTTCGTGCCGGGCCACGAGGGTGCGGGCGAGATCCTCGAAGTAGGCGAAGGCGTACGGCACTTGAAGGCCGGCGACCGGGTCGTCCTGTGCTGGCTGCCCGCCTGCGGTGCCTGTCCGGCCTGCAAGCGGGGCCAGACCCAGCTGTGCCTGGCCGGGTTCATGAACGCCGGCACCCCGAACTTCAAGCGCACGAGCGGTGACGTCTTCGGCTTCGCGGGCACCGGCACCTTCGCCGAGGAGGTCGTGGTCGACGCCGGCTGCGCGGTGCCCATCCCGGAGGACGTGCCCTTCGACATCGCGGCGCTGATCGGCTGCGGGGTCACGACGGGCCTCGGTGCCGCGCTCAACACCGCCGATGTACAGGCCGGTTCGTCGGTCGCCGTCATCGGGTGCGGGGGTGTCGGGATCTCGGCTGTACAGGGGGCCCGGCTCAAGGGCGCCGCCGAGATCGTCGCCGTCGACCCGGTCGCCTCCCGGCGCGAGTCCGCCCTCAGGTTCGGCGCCACGAAGGCGGTGTCACCGGACGAGCTGGCCGAGGCCAAGCAGCGGGTCACCGGCGGCGAGGGCTTCGACTACGTCTTCGAGGTCGTCGGCAGGTCGGCCACCGCCCGCACCGCCTACGAGAACACCCGGCGCGGCGGCACCCTCGTCGTGGTCGGCGCCGGCGCCATGGACGACTTCCTGCAGCTCAACATGTTCGAGCTGTTCTTCGACGAGAAGCGCATCCTGCCGTCCATGTACGGCGGCGGCGATGTGCTGCGCTCCTACGAGCGCGCGATCGCCCTGTGGCGGGCCGGCCGTATCGACCTGGCGGGCCTGATCACCCACCGGGTCCAACTGGCCGAGATCAACGAGGCACTGGACCAGATGCGTACGGGGACGGCCCTGCGTACGTGCATCGAGATCTGAGGACCCGCCGATGTCACTGCCACTTGAAGGGCTGTCCGCCGTCGTCACCGGCGCCGGACGCGGCCTCGGCCGGGCCGAGGCCCTGGAACTCGCCCGGCTGGGCGCGGCCGTCGTCGTCAACGACTACGGGCAGCCCGGGCGGGACGGGTCGGGGCAGGCCTCGGCCGGACCGGCCGAACAGGTCGCCGCTGAGATACGCGCCCAGGGCGGCCGGGCCCTCGCCCACACCGGAGACGTCGCCGACTTCCAGCAGGCCCGGGAACTCGTACAGTTGGCCGTCGCCGAGTTCGGCAAGCTGGACATCCTCGTCAACAACGCGGGCATCCTGCGTGACCGCATGGTCTTCTCGATGACCGAGGACGAGTGGGACTCGGTGATCCGCGTCCATCTCAAGGGCCACTTCAACACCACCCGCTTCGCCGCCGCACACTGGCGGGAGCGGTCCAAGGCGGCCGGCGGAGAGGAGGTCTACGGGCGGATCGTGAACACCTCCTCGGAGGCGTTCCTCGCCGGTTCCGCGGGCCAGCCCAACTACGCGGCCGCGAAAGGCGGCATCGTCGGGCTGACCACCTCCACGGCCCTCGCCCTCGCCAAGTACGGCGTCACGGCCAACGCGATCTGCCCGCGCGCCCGGACCCGGATGACCGAGGACGTGTTCGCCGGCTTCCAGCTGCCGGACGAGGGCCTGGACCCGCTGTCCCCCGGGCATGTCGCCCCGCTCGTCGGCTATCTGGCCGCACCGGCCGCCGCCCGGATCAACGGCCAGCTGCTCGTCGTGCACGGCGGCATGGTCGCGATCGTGGAACGGCCGCGGGTGCGGGCCAAGTTCGACAGCAAGCAGGAGACGTTCACGTACGACGAACTCGACGCGCTGCTCACCCCGCACTACGCGGGCCTGCCGCCGGGGGAGACCTTCGCGGCGGCGGAGGTGCTGGGGCTGAAACGCGGGTGAGGAAAAGGGAGGAGGGGGCGCCCACACGGGGCGCCCCCTCCTCCGTTACGACCGTCAGGCGGCCGCCTCCGCGGTCTCCGCCGCAGGCTTGCGGTGCCGGCCGTGCGGAGATGCCTCGCTCTCCTGGGCCGCGACCGGCCCCCGGTGCCGGCCGTGGCCGGCAGCCTCGGAAGAGTCGGCAGACAGTTGCTCCGTCGTGCTGGTGTCGCTCATCGGACGTATTCACCCCGTCACATGATCTTTCGTACAGCCGGGCGAGTGTAACCGGCGCACCACCGGCCGAATCCAGGCGCACACGCCAACCGGCACTAGTTCGTTACAAGACGTCCCAGAGGTGCTTGCTGCAACGGCACCGGACGCGCCACGACCGGCTCCGGAGCCTCCGGTTCCAGCCCATCCGGAGCCCTCTGTTCCACACTATCCGGGGTCTTCTGCGTGCAGGCCTCCGGGGTGTTCTGCGTGCCGGCCTCCGGGGCTTTCCGCCCCCCAGCCTCCGGGGCTTTCCGCCCCCCAGCCTCCGCACCCCTCCAAGCCACGGCCTCCGGAGCCCTCCCCTCCACAGGCTCCACCGGCTCCCCGGGCTCCGGAGGGTCCGGTTCCGTCGGCTGCCACGATGCCGCGGGCGCCCCGGCAGCCGTGCCGTCCCGGACCGGACCCTCCAGACCCGCCTCCCCCGGTCCCCCCGACCCCCCGGTTCCCCCCGGAGCCGCGGCGGTCCTGCTCCCCGCGGCCCCCGTGCCCCCCGTCTCCCCGGGCACCGTCAGCTCCGTCACGCCGCACGGAGTCTCCTCCGTGGCGCACGGCAGCCGCAGCACCCCGTCCCGTGTCCACAGCCCGGCCCCGGCCAGCCACCCCGCGGGCGCCGGGAGGTAGTTCACCTGCCTGCCGGCCGGCCGCCAGATGCCCACCCAGCTGCCGAACGGCCCCTCGACGCGCAGCGCCACCGCGCAGTTCTCCGGCGTCAGCACCTGCTCGGGCTGGATCGCGAACGGCGTCACCGCGCAGTCCGGCACCCGCAGACTCTCCGGGAAGCGCACCGGCAGGGTGCTGCCGAGCACGCCCCAACCCAATCGTTCCTGCCCCGGCGAGGGCGCGTCGGAGGAGATGAGCAGCAGTCCGCTGTCGGGGTCGGCGAGCAGCAGCCGGTCGGCGCTCCCGGCCGCGATCTGCAGCAACGGCGAGACCTCCGCGCGCTCCAGGTCCACCACGACCGTCTTGACCGGCCCGCCGGCCGGCTCCCGGTCCAGCGCCAGCATCCGCCCCGCGCGATCCAGCCAGACCCCGCCCGAACAGCGCCCCGGCACCTCCGCGAGCCGCTCAGGACCGAACGCCCCGCCCGCCACCAGCCAGACCACGCTGGAGCGCGGTCCGACGGCGAGGGCGTAGGCCCGCGCGCCGCCCGGTGCGGGCGGCAGCAGCGTGAGCCGGGCGCCGGGCTCGGGGCACTCCACCGCGCCCAGCGGCAGCTCGCCGGTGCCGGGACCGGTCGGATACAGCAGGGCGAAGAGGTGCCGCCGCTCCACCAGCCGGTGGATCAGCACCCGGCCGTCGGACAGCGGCTGCACCTCGGTGCCGGGCTCCTCCGGCTGGTTGCCGGGCAGCGGCACCGCGTACGGCTCGGGACCGTCCAGCGTCCAGCGCTCCGGGAACCAGCAGTCACCGGCCGGCGCCAGCCGGGCGGCGTAGGCCCCGTCCGTCGTGATGGCGCACCCCGTCCCCGGCGCGCCGTCGTCCTCGCCGGTGGAGGGGGGTTCGATCGCACAGGCCGTCATCGTTCGGTCACCTCCGGCGACGAAGCTAGTTTTCGCACGCACAGGCGTGGGATCGGCCGACGGCGGCTTCACACATACGGGTGGCGCAGAAGCGATTCGCCTGAGGAAACCGGGACCTTTGTGCTGAGCGGGATCAGAGCCGTCGGATGCGGTACGGCCGCGCGGACCAGCCAGGTAGCCTTTCCCTCGTGCCCCGTCTGTCTGAAGTCATCGCCGCGCTGGAGAACCTGTGGCCCGCCGAGCGGGCCGAGTCCTGGGACGCGGTCGGCACGGTCGTGGGCGACCCCGACCAGGCGGTCACCCGGGTCCTGTTCGCCGTCGATCCGGTGCGGGACATCGTCGACGAGGCGGTGAAGCTGGGCGCCGACCTGCTGGTCACCCACCACCCGCTCTATTTGCGGGGGACGACCACGGTCGCGGCGAGCCACTTCAAGGGCCGGGTGGTCCACACCCTGATCAAGAACGACATCGCCCTGCACGTAGCCCACACCAACGCGGACACGGCGGATCCGGGTGTCTCGGACGCCCTCGCGGGCGCGCTCGACCTGCGTGTCGTACGACCGCTGGTCCCGGACCCCACCGATCCGGCGGGCCGCCGGGGCCTGGGCAGGGTGTGCGAACTGGACCACCCGGTGACCGTCCGCGAGCTGGCCGCGCGCGCCGCCGAGCGGCTGCCCGCCACCGCCCAGGGCATCCGGGTGGCCGGCGACCCCGAGGCCGTCGTCCGCACGGTCGCGGTCAGCGGCGGCTCCGGCGACAGCCTCTTCGACGAGGTCCGGGCGGCCGGCGTCGACGCCTTCCTCACCGCCGACCTGCGCCACCATCCGGCCAGCGAGGCGGTCGCCCACAGCCCCCTCGCGCTGCTCGACGCGGCGCACTGGGCCACCGAGTGGCCCTGGTGCGAGCTGGCCGCAGCCCAGCTCGACGAGATCTCCGACCGCCACGGCTGGGACCTCCGGGTCCATGTCTCCAAGACGGTCACCGACCCCTGGACCGCCCACGCGGCGTCCAGTACGACACCTGCAGGAGCCCCCAACTGAACGCCGCGCCCGCCGACCAGATCCGACTCCTCGACGTCCAGGCCCTCGACGTCCGCCTGCAGCAGCTCGCGCACAAGCGGAAGTCGCTGCCGGAGCACGCCGAGATCGACACGCTGAACAAGGACCTCACACAGCTGCGGGACCTGCTCGTGGCCGCGCAGACCGAGGAGAGCGACACCGCCCGCGAGCAGACCAAGGCCGAGCAGGACGTGGACCAGGTGCGCCAGCGCGCCGCCCGCGACCAGCAGCGCCTGGACTCCGGCGCGGTCACCTCGCCGAAGGACCTGGCCAACCTCCAGCACGAGATCGTCTCCCTCGCCAAGCGCCAGGGCGACCTGGAGGACGTCGTCCTGGAGGTCATGGAGCGCCGCGAGTCCGCGCAGGAGCGGGTCAATGAACTGACCGAGCGGGTCGCCTCGGTCCAGTCGAAGATCGACGACGCGAGCGCCCGCCGGAACTCGGCCTTCGAGGAGATCGACGGCGAGGCGGCGACGGTGACGAAGGAGCGCGAGATCGTGGCGGCCGCGATCCCCGCCGACCTGCTCAAGCTCTACGACAAGCTGCGCGAGCAGCAGGGCGGCATCGGTGCGGCCAAGCTGTACGCCCGCACCTGCCAGGGCTGCCGGCAGGAGCTGGCGATCACCGAGCTGAGCGAGATCCGCGCGGCGGCGCCGGACACCGTGGTGCGCTGCGAGAACTGCCGCCGCATCCTGGTGCGTACGGCCGAGTCGGGTCTGTAGGTCTGTAGGTCTGTGGACAAGGGGCTTGTCGGGTGCGGGAGTTCATTGTCGAGGCGGACGGCGGCTCGCGGGGCAACCCCGGGCCGGCCGGCTACGGCGCGGTGGTCAGCGACGCGGCGACGGGGGAGACGCTGACCGAGCTGGCCGAGTACATCGGTGTCGCCACCAACAACGTGGCCGAGTACCGGGGTCTGCTGGCGGGCCTGCGCGCCGCCCACACCCTGGACCCGGCCGCCATGGTCCACGTCCGCATGGACTCCAAGCTGGTCATCGAGCAGATGTCGGGCCGCTGGAAGATCAAACACCCCGACATGAAACCCCTGGCGACGGAGTCGAGGTCGGTCTTCCCGCCCGACCAGGTCACGTACGAGTGGATCCCCCGCGAACAGAACAAACACGCGGACCGCTTGGCGAACGAGGCGATGGACGCGGGGGCGAGGGGAGACCAGTGGTCCGCGACTGCGGGCAGTCGTACCGCTGGGGCGGCGCCCGTCCCGCAGACAGCGGCACCTCAGAGCGAGCAGCGCCCTGCCAGCCCCGACGAGGAGCACCGCGCAACGCCGGGCTGGAGCAGCGCGCCGGACCTCGGCGCACCCGCCACCTTCGTCCTCCTCCGCCACGGCGAAACCCCGCTCACCCCCCAGAAGCGCTTCTCGGGCAGCGGTGGCACCGACCCCTCCCTCTCCACCGCCGGCCGCGAACAGGCCCACCGAGTCGCGGAGGCACTCGCCAGGCGCGGCACCATCCAGACCATCCTCGCCTCCCCCCTCACCCGCACCCGCGAAACCGCCGCCGTCGTCGCGACCCGCCTCGGTCTCGACGTCACGATCGAAGACGGCCTGCGCGAGACGGACTTCGGCGCCTGGGAGGGCCTCACCTTCGGCGAGGTCCGCGACCGTCACCCCGACGACCTGAACGCCTGGCTGGCCGACCCGGAGGCCCACCCCACCGGCGGCGGCGAGAGCTTCGCCGAGACGGCCACCCGGATCGCCGCCACCCGCGACAAGCTGGTCGCCGCCTACGCGGGCCGCACGGTCCTGCTGGTCACGCACGTCACCCCGATCAAGACCTTCGTCCGCCTCGCCCTGGGCGCCCCACCCGAGTCCCTGTTCCGCATGGAACTCTCGGCGGCCTCCCTGTCGGCGGTGGCATACTACGCGGACGGCAACGCGAGCGTCCGGCTCTTCAACGACACGTCCCACCTGCGTCCCTGAACCCGGGCGTCCCCGGTGTCCCCGGCGTCCCCGGTGTCCCGGCATCCCCGGCTTTTCAGACGTTCTCTGTGGCCCCGTCGAGCCGTGCGGCGCCCCGCGCCAGCTCCTCGATCCGCGCCCAGTCCCCGGCGGCCACCGCGTCCGCCGGGGCCATCCAACTGCCGCCCACGCAGCCGACGTTGGGCAGCGATAGATACTCCGGCGCGTTCGCCGGAACGATCCCACCCGTGGGACAGAAGCGAGCCTGTGGCAACGGCCCGGCCAGTGACCGCAGATACGCCGTGCCGCCCGCCGCCTGCGCCGGGAAGAACTTCATCTCCCGCACCCCGCGCTCCAGCAGCGCCACGACCTCCGAGGCGGTCGACACCCCGGGCAGGAACGGCATCCCGGACCCGCGCATCGCCTCCAGCAGGGCGGCCGTCCACCCGGGGCTGACCAGGAACCGCGCCCCCGCCGCCGCACACGCGCCGACCTGTTCCGGCGTGATCACCGTGCCCGCGCCGACCACGGCCTGCGGCACCTCGGCGGCGATCGCCCGGATCGCGTCCAGCGCCGCCGGTGTCCTGAGCGTCACCTCGATCGCCGGCAGCCCGCCGGCCACCAGCGCCCGTGCCAGCGGTACGGCATCGGCGGCGCCGGAGACGACCACCACGGGCACGACGGGCGCGTGATCCGCGAGATCCAGCACCGAGGCAGGCGAGGACGAGGGCGAGGGCGAGGGCATCGGCGAGGTCATGTCGTCATCGTGCCCAGCTACTGCACTACCCGCAACGACCGTTGCGCATACTGCAACGCGCCGTCCTCGTGGTCAGTCCTCGTGGTCAGTCCTCGTGGTCAGTGAATCTCCTCCACCAGCACATCCAGCGACCACGCCTTGCCCGCCTTCCCCGGCGCCTCCGCCTCCACCTCGTATCCAAGGTCCCGCAGCGCCTCCACCAGCTCGGCCGGGTCCTTCGGCCTGACGCCCTCCGACAGCAGGCTCCGTACGATCCGCCCCTTCGTCGCCTTGTTGAAGTGGCTGACCACCTTCCGCGTCGGCGCGTGCAGCACCCGCACGGTCGCCGTCCGCCCCGCGACCTCACCCTTCGGCTTCCAGGCCGCCGCGTACGCCGAGGAACGCAGATCCAGCACCAGGCCGTCCCCGGCCGCCTCCGGCAGCACCTCGGCCATCGGTGCCCGCCAGTGCCCTGCCAGCGCGCCGAGCCCCGGCAGCTTCACGCCCATCGAGCAGCGGTAGGAGGGGATCCGGTCCGTCACGCGCACCGCGCCCCACAGTCCGGAGAACACCAGCAGCGAGCCGGCCGCGCGCTGCCGTGCCGCCGCGTCCAGGGTGGCCAGGCCGAGGGCGTCGTAGAGGACACCGGTGTAGATCTCGCCGGCGGGGCGGGCGCCGGCCGCCGGCAGGCCGGCGTTCTTCGCGACCTCGCCACGCAGCCCCTCGCTCAGCCCGAGCACCTCGCGCGCCTTCTCGTTCTGGTCGGGGTCCCCGCAGCACAGCGCGACCAGCTCGGTGAGGACGGCCTCGCGTGCGCCGGTGAGCCCCGGCAGGGACAGCGACCCGAGCTTCAGCGGGGCTCCCTCGCCCGAGTTCGCCTTGCCTTCCGAGGGCGGCAGCAGGACCAGCACACGTACTCCTTACGTAGACCTCCGCGACAGCGTACGGCGTGCCGCCGGTACGGCCGCGACCTACGCTCGCTGTATGCCCCGCCGCAAGATCCGCGTGACCGGTGCCCCCGAAGCCCCGCTCCGGGCCGCGCTCGCCGTGCTGCGCACCGAGCTCGGTGTCCCGGAGGCCTTCCCGCCGGAGGTCCAGGAGGCGGCCGAGCGCGCGGCGAAAGCCCCCGCCCTCCCGGCGTACGACGCCACCGACATCCCCTTCTTCACCCTCGACCCTCCTGCCTCCACCGACCTCGACCAGGCAACGCACCTGTCCCGGCAGGGCACCGGCTACCGGGTCCGGTACGCCATCGCCGACGTCGCCGCCTTCGTCGTACCCGGCGGAGCGCTGGACGCCGAGGCGCAGCGCCGGGTGAACACCCTGTACTTCCCCGACGAGAAGATCCCGCTGCACCCCACCGTGCTCAGCGAGGGCGCGGCCAGCCTGCTGCCGGACCAGGACCGCCCGGCCGTGCTGTGGACGATCGGCCTGGACGCGGAGGGCCGTACCCTCGCCGTCGACGTGCGCCGCGCCCTGGTCCGCAGCCGCGCCAAACTCGACTACGCGCGCGTGCAGCGGCAGATCGACGCCGGGACCGCCGAGGAGCCGGTCGCGCTGCTCAAGGAGATCGGCGAGGCCAGGGAACGGCAGGAGACCGAGCGCGGCGGCATCTCCCTGAACGTGCCCGAGCAGGAGATCACCGAGCGGGACCACACCTACGTCCTCGGCTACCGGGCCCCGCTGCCCGCCGAGGGCTGGAACGCCCAGCTGTCCCTGCTCACCGGCATGGCCGCCGCCGATTTGATGCTCGCCCACGGCACCGGCGTCCTGCGCACCCTCCCGGCCGCCCCGGACGGCGCCGTGGCCCGCCTGCGCCGCACCGCGACCGCGCTGCGCATCGACTGGCCGCACCATGTGTCGTACGCGGCCCTGATCCGCTCCCTCGACCCGCACAACACCCGCCACGCGGCCTTCCTCCAGGAGTGCACCGCCCTGCTGCGCGGCGCCGGCTACACCGTCTTCCGGGACGGCGTCCTGCCCGCGATCACCACGCACGCCGCCGTCGCCGCCCCCTACACCCACTGCACGGCCCCGCTGCGCCGCCTCGCCGACCGGTACGCCTCGGAGATCTGCCTCGCCGCCGCAGCCGGTCAGGCCCCGCCGGACTGGGTGCTCGCCGCGCTCGACGCGCTGCCCCGGCGGATGGCCGACGGCGCCCGTATCGCCGGCACGGTCGAGCGCGAGTGCGTGGACATCGTGGAGGCGGCCCTGCTCAAGGACCGGGTCGGGGACGTCTTCGACGGCTGTGTGGTGGACGTCGACGAACACCGGCCGACCGTCGGCACCGTGCAGCTGATCTCCCCGGCCGTCATCGGCCGCATCGAGGGCGACCGTCTCCCGCTCGGTGAACGGCTCAGGGTCCGGCTCGCTCAGGCCGATCCGGGGACGTCGAAGGTCCTCTTCACGGCCGCGTGAGTGCCTGGACGAGACCGCCGGGGTCGTCGGCGTGCAGCCGTACCACGCTGACGTCCTTGTGGCGGCCCAGCAGCGTCAAGTGAGTGACAGGTTCGGCGAGTTCGAGCGTGACCGAGGTCTGGGAGCCGACGGCGAGATCGAGTGCGCCCCGCGCGGGTTCGTGCGTGCTGCGGGTCTCCCGGCGTACGGCGGTGATCGAGTCCAGCGGGATCCGCAGGTCCACATGGGCGCCGTGGCGCACCCGCAGTGCGTCCCCGGTCAGCACGTGCGGGCGGACCACGCAGGCCGCGTGCAGGCCGATGACCAGCAGCACGGTGTAGACGTCCAGCGCCAGCAGCACGTCGTGCGCGGTGGGCATGCCGCGCAGCAGCACGGACACGCCGACCGTCTCGACCACGCACACGAAGACCAGCGCCGCCATCGTCGCACCCTGCCCGCGCGTATAGCCGAACGCCCGCCCACCGGCGGTCCCTTGGGTGCGCCGGGCCAGCCACAGCGCGAGACTGGCGTACACCCGCGCCTCATGCCGCGCGAGCCGCCTCAGTGCCTGCATGTTCCTCAACTCCCTTCCTCTGCCAGGATCTTCAACGTGCGGCGGATCGCCTCGGCCTGGGCGGGCGCGAAGTCGGCGTAGAGGGCACGGAGTACGGCGTGGTCGCCGTCGAGCGGTTCGGTGGACACCAGGTCCGGCGGCACACAGCCGGCCAGGGCCCGTGCGGCCTCGGCCACGCGCGGGTCGTCCGGTGCGGCGTCCACGAGCGTGTCGAGCAGTGCGTACGCCTCCCGGGTCCGCGCCAGGACGTCCGGGTCGTCCAGGGCGCCGCGCAGCGCGGACACCATCCGCTCCCGGTCCTCGGGCGCCGCCCCGGTGTCGATCAGGGCGAGCACCTCGCGGTCCTTGGCGGCCATGGGGGAGTCGCTGCCGGGCAGCGCGGCGAGCAGCCCGGCCAACTGGGGCGAGACGGGCCCCTCGGCGGGCAGCTCCCCGGCGTCCAGCAGTGCCCGCAGCCGCTGTCGGCGGTCCCGGATCGCGGCCTCCTGCCGGGCCAGGTCCTCGTCGAGTTCGGTGAGCACCTCGACGAGGTCCTTCCCGGCGTCGTCGGCGAGCACGTCCCGCACCTCGGCGAGACCCAGTCCCAGCTCGGTCAGCCGCCGGATCCGGGCGAGGACGACGGCGTGCCGGAGGGTGTAGTGCCGGTAGCCGTTGGCCCGGCGCTCCGGTTCGGGCAGCAGGCCCAGGTGGTGGTAGTGCCGCACGGTGCGCGTCGTGACGCCGACGGCGGCGGCGAGTTCTCCGATCCGCATGGGACCAGTACAGACGTTGACGTCGCGGCAGGGTCAAGCGGCGGCGTGCGGCACGCCGAGCCAGCGCTCCGGGGCCTCCGGCAGCTCCTTGGCGTCCGTGTCCTCCGCGGTCCGGGCCTTCGCCCACGGCACGGTGGTCAACCTGAAGATCCACGGCCGCTTTCCCGGCGACCTTCCCGGTGACTTTCCCGGCGACGCCGGTCTGAACGCGGCATGGAACCGGGGCCCGAAGGCGTTGCATCCATAGCGGGACCCGGAAGGGGTGAGGCGGGATGGCGGAACAGGCGCTGTGGACGCGCGCCCGGCTGGGCCACGAAGGCCCCCCGCTCGACCTCCTGACGGCGAACTTCCGCCGGCACACCTACGCCCCGCACGCCCACGACGAGTACACGATCGGCGTCTGCGTCGGCGGCAGCGAGGTCATCGACTACCGGGGCGGCCACATTCGCACCGGCCCCGGCACCATCGTCGTCCTCGACCCCGGAGAGATGCACACCGGCGGCCCCGGCAACGCCACCGACGGCTACGCCTACCGCGCCCTGTACGCCGGGCCGTCGCTGCTGGCCGACGGCACCCTCGGCGGCCTGCCGCACTTCCGCGAACCCCTCCTCGACGACCCCGAGCTGGCCGCCGCCCTTCGTCTCACCCACACGGAGCTCAGCGCCTGCCCCGACCCCCTCGAAGCCGAATCCCGCCTCCCCTGGCTGCTGACGGCCCTGGCCCGCCGCCACTCCACGGCCCGCCCCGCGTCCGACGTGATCCCCGGCGCCGGCGCGATCGCCCGGCTGGTCCGCGACCGCCTGGCCGACGACCTCACGGCACCGCCCCCGCTGGCCGGCCTCGCCGCCGACCTGGGCCTGTCCCGCTACCAGCTCCTGAGGGCCTTCCGTACGACCATGGGCATACCCCCGTACGCCTGGCTCGCCCAGTACCGGGTGAGCAGGGCCAGGGCACTGCTGGCGGCGGGCCTGCGCCCGGCGGAGGTGGCGACGCTGGTGGGATTCGCCGACCAGGCGCATCTGACCCGCTGGTTCCGCCGGGTGCTGGGGGTGACGCCGGCGGTGTACCGCAACAGCGTTCAAGACTCCCGGTGAGGTCTTGGCCGAAACTCACCGCATGACTGCACGTGGCTGGTTCCTGTTCTCCCTCATGGGAGTGGTCTGGGGCGTCCCCTATCTGATGATCAAAGTGGCGGTGGACGAGGTGTCCCCGCCGGTGGTCGTGTTCACGCGCTGCGCGCTGGGCGCGGTCCTGCTCCTCCCCTTTGCTCTGCGCCAGGGCGGCCTGCCCCGGACGATACGCACCCACTGGCGCCCCATGCTGGCCTTCGCGTGCCTGGAGATCCTGATCCCCTGGATGACGCTGACCGACGCCGAACGACACCTGTCCAGCTCGACGGCGGGCCTGCTGATCGCGGGCGTACCGATCGTGGGAGTGATCGTCGCCCGCCTCTTGGGCGACACGGAACACCTCGGAGCCCGCCGCCTGACCGGCCTCGCGCTTGGCCTGGGCGGTGTGACGGTCCTGACCCTTCCCCACCTGACCGGCGGCGACGCCCGCTCCCTGGCCGAGGTGTTCGTGACAGTGCTGGGCTATGCGACGGCCCCCGTCATCGCCGCCCGCCGCCTCAAGGAGGTCCCGTCTCTGCACCTGACCGCGGCGTGCCTGACCCTGGCGGCGGTGGTCTACGCCCCGCTGGCGGCCCTCGCCCACCCGACCTCCCTCCCCTCCCCTTCCGCCTTGGCGGCCCTGACCGGCCTGGGCGTGCTCTGCACGGCGGTGGCCTTCGTGGCTTTCCTGGAGCTGATCAAGGAGGCTGGCCCCACGCGGGCGACAGTGATCACGTACGTCAACCCTGCGGTGGCGGTGGCGGCGGGCGCGCTCTTCCTGAACGAGCGGCTGACTCCCACGGTCCTGGCGGCCTTCGCCCTGATCCTGGCGGGCTCGGTCCTGGCGACGGCGGCTGCCGGTCCTCGCCGCTCCAGGCGCCCGGTACCATGGTCGACACGGCAGACGAGCCGGGCGGACGGCCGCGTGGAGTCCCCCTAGGGGGCTTCCCGAGGAACGTCCGGGCTCCACAGGGCAGGGTGGTGGCTAACGGCCACCCGGGGTGACCCGCGGGACAGTGCCACAGAAAGCAAACCGCCCGGGGCTTCGGCCCCTGGTAAGGGTGAAACGGTGGTGTAAGAGACCACCAGTGCCCAGGGTGACCTGGGCAGCTAGGTAAACCCCACCCGGAGCAAGGTCAAAAGGGGCGCCGTGAAAAGCGCCCTGCGCGGACGCACGAGGGCTGCCCGCCCGAGTCCGCGGGTAGACCGCACGAGGCCGGTGGCAACACCGACCCTAGATGGATGGCCGTCGCCGAGGACTCCGCGAGGACCCTCGGAACAGAACCCGGCGTATAGCCCGACTCGTCTGCCTTTGGGGCTCTGACCAGGGGAAACTACCTGGTCAGAGCCCCAATGCGTCCGGCCGGAGTTCCCGCCTGTACCTGCGGTTTCCTGGGAGTTCCCGCGCGGTTGTGCACGGGGTGTGTATTGATCTTGCTGCGTCGGAGTGGCTGTCTCGCAGGAAACGTTGGCGGAGCGCACCGGGCGGCGTTACTTGGGCCGCCAAGAGACTCCAGCCTGAACCGTTGGACGGTTGCGTCTCAGCGGCAGGACAGTCCGTATCCCTGGAGCCGAGCGGTGTCGTGTGCCGGGTGACGGGTCATGGCTGTCGAGCCCTGGCGAGGTGTGGCAGGGCCCTGGGCGTCGTAGGGGAGTTCAGCGGCGCTGAGGAGCATGTCTGCGAACGTGATGGAGTTCCGCTTCAATGTGTAAGCCACGCATTACCGTGGATCCGGCGAATTAGCAAAACGCCAGGTCAGGCGGGGTCGGCCCGGATTCGGGTCGACCCCGTTCGTGTGCCCGTGGCTGGATTTTGGCTGGATGAACTGACGCTTCGTCACCTGTCGTCATCCGTCGTTCTCTGCACGCCGGCTGGATCGCGGCTGGACGCAGCTGAATCACGAGTCAGTTCGGAGGGGCGGCGCGTATGACCGCGTGGGCCGAGCGTTTCGGATGATCGCACCCTGGGGGCCGGGATGGGACGAACGGCCCTGTCATCGCCCGCACGGGCAGGTTGGCCGGACGTCATGGTGGTCCTGCGGCCGCGCCTGGCCGCAGGTTCGAGTCTCGGGCGGGGGAAACAGAACATGGGAACAGGAAAATCGCCGGTCGGGGGCGGCCGGCTCGTGATCCAGACCGTTGTCCGGCTGAACCGGTAGGTTGTCAGCCGGTGGCGTTTCTCGTATCAGGACGCTCACTCCGACGCCCGAGCAAACGTCCGGATCAGGTGGGAGCCCGTACACCACTTCTCAGTTCAGTGGCACCGAAGGTGTCGAGCGGGCCACGTACGCCAATCCGTCGTACTCGCGCATGAGCACCGTTTGAGTCATGGAGAAAGCGGTACGTCACGCGTGGCACGCCGGCGCCGAAGGACCGCATGAACTGCGGGTTCTCCAGCCACTCGGCGACGGCGGGCTCGGTCCGGCCGGCGCGGAGGTCGATCAAGTGGTCCTCGGAGGTGACCGAGGCCAGTTGGGCCTCGACGGAGCGCGGACCCGCCGCACTGGTGGTGTGCTGCCGGGGCGGTCGTGTCGCGGAGTTTCCGGGGCGGGCGCGGAAGGCGCCCTCGCCGAACAGCAGGCCCGGGGCGTAGTACCCCTTGCCATAGTGGTCCCTGAGGTGCTGTCCCATGGCGGGAATGTTTCGGGCGTAACAGTCGGTGCAGACATGGCCGTTGTGGGCCCAGACAGCCACCTTCCCGGCGGACCCCTCCTCCAGGGAGATCACTGCGTGAGCCATGTGGCGGTCCCGGGCGGCCAGCGCGCACGTCTCCTCGCCGTCGCCGCGCGGTGGCCGGGAGGCCACGTCGGCTGCGGCCACGATCAGGCGCGCATGCCTGAGTGCTTGATCGTGGCCGCGTCCCCGATGTGCGAGGCAAGCCGGGGCCGCTCTTCCTGGAGGAATCGCTCCAGGTCACGTGCTTCGGCAAGGAACTGGGGCCCTGGGCCACGAGGGATCCTGTCCTGGCTTCCGCCAGTGTGCCGGCCACCGGTAAATGTCCGCCGGTCGCCGCCGAGAGCGCGTAGGCAGGGCTTGCACCGAGAAACAAGAGCCCGCCAACATAACACCCGCTATTTTTTACCTTTCTGTTTATTTTCTCCCCCGCTTTCGAATGGGCGGATCGATGTTCCTTGGCATGTATCAACATATAAAATAGCCGAGGTGGCTGACTAGGGGTCGACAAGAGGATGCCGACGGCATGGGATCTGAGGCTTATCGAACGGCTGGCCACTTCGATTGGTGAGCCCGTTTGAGTCTGTGAGGAAATCGCAGAGTCCGGGGCTTGGCAACAGCTCTCGGGGCAGGACGATGAGCAACTGCACAATTGGGGAGCCGGAGCGCAATGAGTCATTGTTTTCGCCGGCTTTGGCGATGGTGCCCGCGACGGTTCACTCGGCGCTCCTGTTGTAAGGGATGCGTCGCCAGGATTATTGAGGGTTCATGCGCAGGCTTGCAGACTTCCCGCCCCCGTGTAACAGCTATGCATTGGAAAACATTGTGTGCCTGTTGCGTGAAGACTTTGCCGCCCTCGTTAACTGAAGGGCAAGGGTGAAAAGGGTGAATTGGCGCAGTGGGCCCTGAATGATCACGTGTCGTTATTGGCTCGTTATCTTCACGATGCGTGATTGTGTGGAAGTCGCGTAAATCAAGCCACAGGCAGAGCTGGCGCCTGGAAATGGTTTGATGCAGGAAACCGGTGAACTTGCTTGACGAGGCCCAGAGTTGACTACTTCATGCCGGAGTGAGGAAGCGTAGTAATCGGCCAACTTTGGCCCGCTTGTTGTCTGCAGGGCCGTAAACCCTCATGATCTTGAACTTGCGCACAAACCGTGAGCCTTCTGCGCGTGATGTGAAAGTGGTGGGGGATGTTGACGTCTGTGTCCGCGCGGTTGCGCATGTTGGTGATCGCGCTCGTGCTGGCTGTGGTTGCCGGTGGCGGCTGGTTGATCAGAGTCTCTGCCAGCGATCCAGGCGACGACAGCAGCTACGCCTACCGAGGGCCGCAACCGGCCGCGCATCAGAAGGCTATCTCGCCTAAGCAGCGCCGTAAGGAGACTAAGGATCGGGCGAAGCCGACCAGGTCTCATGGGCTGCCGACGACGAAGAGCAAGCCGGCCACGGCTGCGCAGATCACTCTGCTGAAGCGCAACCAGCGGGAGATGCGCGTCGCCGGCCCCAAGCGTGCCGGTTCGCCTGCCCCTATCGTTGGGAGAGCACACCAGGCGTCCTTCACCTCTCGGACAACCGCTGCGGCAGCTACGTCCTACTCCAGTGGCGCCCTGTATCAGGTGACGACTGACCCCTTCGGCAATGCGGCTGCCCAGCAGGGTGGTTGGCTGATGGCGCTCGGCAATCACATCGGTGCTGCGGTTCCGGGGGAGCCGCTGCAGCTGTCGGCGGCGATCTGGCAGGCCGGTGGTGCGGATGGCGAGGTGCACCCGGTCAAGGTGCGCTGGAAACTGGACGCTTACAGCTGCCGTCTGAACCAGGATGACGACAAGTGGTTCGACTTCGGGCAGACGGTGCAGGCGCCGACGCTGAACACCGACAAGACGTTTCCGGTCGTCAACGCATCGATCACGGTGCCGACCACGGACTGCACCCAGCCGGTCCCGCGCTACTTCCTCTACGCCTGCACTACGGTCACCGACGATCCCGGGGCTACGGAGAGCTGCGGTTCGTACAACGCGTACGACATCGTGCCTCAGTTGCCGGACGGTGCCGCCTGCAGCGCCGTGTGCGGGGATGCGAGCGGGTCGGCCGGTACGACGGTGATGCGCGCAGATCCGGTGAACACGGCAACGGGTGCGTTCACGGAGTCCTTCACTGATGCTCAGGTCGACGCGCCGGGTGTGCCGTTCACGGTCGGGCGGGTCTACTCCTCGGACAACTCGTCCGTGGGCGCCTTGGGCAAGGGCTGGCAGCTTCCCTGGGAGACACGGCTGCAGTTCGACTCCAGCGGCAACGCCCTGCTCGTCGGCGAAGGCGGAAGCCGGCACCTCTATACGAAGGAGTCGGGCGGGACGTTCGACACTCCCGGTGAGGCCCGTTCCACCCTGGCTTCGGACGGCAGCGGTTACAAGCTGACCACGGCCAACCACTCGGCCTACGGCTTCAATGCTTCCGGACAGCTGACGGCGGTCAAGGACCGCACTGGTCGGGGCCTATCGCTGTCCTACACGGGCAGTCAGCCCACGACGATCTCGGATGGCGCTGGGCACGCGGCCGCCCTCACGTATTCGGGCGCCCGGCTGAACAAAGTGACGCTGGCGGAAGGCCGGAGCATCGTCTACAGCTACACCGGCGACCAGCTGACCGGAGTCACCTCACTGGACGGCAAGACGGACACCTACGGCTATGACGGCTCCGGGCGCCTGAACACGATCACGAACGCTCTCCACAAGACGGTCACCTTCAACGAGTACGACTCCCAGGGCCGCGTGTCCTCCCAGACGGACGCGCTCAACCACAAGACCCTCTTCAGCTACTCGAAGAACGGCGTCTTCGACCAGGTCGACACCACCGCCCCGGACCAGGGCGTCTGGACGGACATCTACTACAAGAACGTCCTGTTCACACAGATCGACCCGCTGGGCAACAAGAGCTACTACAGCTACGACAAGTTCTACAACCGCACCAGCGCGATCGACGCCGAGATCCGCGAGGTGAAGTGGACGTACGACAACGCGGGCAGGATGACCTCGCGGGTCAGCAACGCGTCGCGCGAGGACTGGACCTACGACGACAACGGCAACGTCGCCACGTACGAAGACGGTGAGTACAACACCACCGCCTTCGGCTACAACGACCTGAACCAGCTGACCACAGTCCAGGACCCGCTGCACAAAACGACGACATACGGCTACAACCCCACCACGCATCTGCTGGAGACAGTCACCACCCCGCGCGGCAAGACCACCCGATATGGCTACGACGCGGACGGCAATCTGACGTCGCTCACCACGCCGAAGGGCAACAAGACCACCTACACCTACGACGCGTCGGAGCGGGTGCACACGGTCGTCGACCCACGTGGCAATGTCAGCGGCGCCGACCCGACGAAGTACACGACCACCTACACCTACTACGACTCGGACCGCATCAAGACGGTCACCGACGCACGGAACCACACCACCTCCTACGGATACGACGATGCCGGCAACCTCCACACGGTCACCGATGCCCTGCAGCGCACCACCGTCTACGACCACGACGATGCAGGGCGGCTGAGCACGATCACGGACCCGGCCCAGAAGCAGACCGTCCTGGGATATGACCCGGCGGGACGCCTGAACAAGGAGACCAACCGCCGCGGAGCGACCGTCACCTACCAGTACGACAAGGCCGGCAACCAGATCCAGGTCGTCACCGCACGGGGCAACGACACCGGAGCCGACCCGACGAAGTACACCTGGGTGATCGGCTACGACAAGGTCGGCAACCGCAAGACCGTCACCGACCCGCTGAAGAAGACCACCGCCTTCTCCTGGGACGCGGACAACCGCCCGCTGTCAGTCACCGACCCGCTGAACCACACCCGCACCCTCACCTACGACCGCAACGGCAACCCCCTCACGACCAGCGACGGCCTCGGCCACGGCACGACTCTGACCTACGACGCCGACCATCGTCTGTCCTCGTCGAAGACCTGGGCCGGTTACGTCACCGCCTACGAGTACGACGACGACAGCCACCTGTCGGCAGAGACCTCCCCGGAGACCGAGCGCACGACCTACGGCTACGACGACGACGGCCACCTGCAGACCGTCGTCGACCCGCGCGGCAACGCCAGCGGCGCCGACCCGGCCAAGTACACCTGGACGTACGGCTACGACCCGGCCGGCAACCCGGCCTCGGTCACCGACCCGCTCGGTCACACGCACACCACTGGCTACGACGGCGTTAACAACGTCACCTCAGTGACTGACGCACGCAACAAGTCGACGCTCTATGAGTACGACGAACTCGACCGGCCGACGACGGTCACCGCGCCGGACACAGGGACGACCAAGTTCACCTACGACACCGCCGGATTCCTCTCCACCAGCACCGACGCCAACAGCCACACCACCACCTACGGGCACGGTGCCGAAGGCCAGCTGACGTCGGTCAAGAACCCGCTGGGCAGGACGGTCTCGTACGAGTACGACCTCGACGGCAACCGCACCAAGTACACCAACGCCCGCGCCCAGACGATCACCACCACCCTCGACGCCCGCAACCTGCCCACGAAGATCGTCTACTCCGACGGCACCCCGGCACAGTCGTACTCCTATGACGACGCCAGCCGCCTGACCGGCGTCACCGACGCCACCGGCAGCCGCACCCTCGCCTACGACGTCGGCAACAAGATCACCTCGATCACGTCCCCCGGCGCGGCCAAGCCGTTCAGCTACAGCTGGAACACCGACAACACCCTCAATTCACGCACGTACCCGGACGGCCGGACGACCAGCTACACCTACGACAAGGTCGGCCGGATCAAGACCCAGACGACCAACAGCAAGGCCGTCACCTACGGGTACGACAAGGCAGGCAACCTCACCTCGGTCGCCCTGCCCACCACCACGGCACGCAACGAGAACCGTACGTACGACACCGTCGGCCGGCTCACCACCCTGACCACGCCGACCCTCAAGAACACCTACACCTACGACGAGAACGACCGCCTGATCGGCGACAAGCCCGGAACCGGGTACCCCACCCGCTACGGCTACGACGACGCAGGCCGAATGACCCGCACCTGCACGGACGTCTCCGCCACCTCCTGCCTGACGGGAACAGCCGGCACCACCGACACCTACGACAAGGTCGGCAACCTCAAGACAGATACCACCTCCGGATCCACCACCACCTACGCCCACGACGCCGGCGACCAGCTGACCTCCACCACCAACGGCACGACCACCACCAGCTACACCTACGACGCCGACGGCAACCAGACCAAGGACAACGACGGCACCTACGCCTACGACCCAGCCAACCGGCTCAAGTCCGCCACCATCGGCAGCAACACCTACGCCTTCACCAACGACGCAGACGGCAATCGCACCGCCGTCAAGAAGAACAACACGCTCGTCGGCACCTCGACCTGGGACCTCAACAACCCCCTGCCCCAGACAGCCACCGACACAGGCGCCTCCGGCGCCCTGGTCGCCGACTACCACTACGACCCCGACGGCACGGCCCGCTCCATGGACCGCTCCGCCGGCACCTACTACTTCACACAGGACCGCCAGAACTCCGTAAGCGCCGTCTACGACGCCGCCGGCACCGACAACTACCACTACACCTACAGCGCCTGGGGAACACCCACAGGGAAAGCCACCATCACCGGCGGCGAGACCAGCCCCTACGGCTACACCGGCCAGTACAAAGACCAGTACCTCCCCGACCGACTCCAGCTCCGCGCCCGCTCCTACGACACCACCCAGCACCGCTTCACCACACAGGACCCGGCCGCAGCAGCCGCGGACAACCCCAACCAGTCCCCCTACAACTACGCCGACAACGACCCCACTGATCTCTCTGATCCCTCCGGTAACTGCCCGATGTGCATCGGCGCAGCCATCGGAGCAGTCGTCGGCGGAGGCGTCTACGCCCTCACTCACCAGGACGACTTCAGCTGGCGTGACTTCGCCGTCGCGACCACAGAGGGCGCCGTCACCGGAGCAGTCGGAGGCTTCCTCGCACCCGCCGGCACCAGCCTCGCCGCCCAGCTCGGGCTGCAGGGCGGACGAGCCCTCGCCGTCGCCACGGTTACCGACGCCACCATCGGCATGGGGCTGACGTGGGCGATCAACACCGCTCAATGCCAGTCGACCTCCGCCACCGACCTCCTCGTCGGAGCGCTCACGGGCGGACTGGGCAACCTGTTCAAACCAGCGTGGAACGCCTTCAGAGGCATTACTCTGGGAGAGCGCGCCAGTCTGGCTGGTGGTCGAGCCGGATGGTGGACGAAAGCTGCGGGAAGAACGCGAAACGGCGTCGACTACTACACCCCCGAAACACCCGGGCTCAAAGACGCCGTCAACCCCGGAGACGGTCAAATGAACTGCGCACTGTGCGCTATCTCCGCCGACGGAGCGCTGGCGGGACGGAGGCCGCCACAGGAGGTACCCGCCAACGGGGTACCCATCGAAGCTGGCCCCTTCGCAGACTTCATGGGGGGTACTTGGCGCCACCGAAACGGCTTGACTGGAGTTGTGGGCGATCTGAAGCGGTGGGGCCCCGGATCTCGTGCGATAATCTTGGGGCTACCGAAGAAGGGTAGTGAAATTGGTCACTACTTCAACGCCATCAATGATGGTGGTCGGGTAGCTTTCATTGACGCGCAACAAGGTGTCGCCTTTCATCTGGACAATTGGGACGGCTTCCTTGTGATGAGGACGGACAACCTGTGAAAGGAGTGACATGCTAAATCGAGCGGAAGGCCTGGAGTTGGCGCGCCGCTACCTGGACGAGCGTCAGGCCTCAATGGGCCCAGTCCGAATTGTCGAGGATAAAGTAGTCGTCACAGGCGATAAACTCATCGCTCAATATAACAGTGTCGCCTTCCTGGAAGGTGACACTAGCCGCCGACTCGGCGGAAACCTCCCTGTTCAGGTAGACCTTGCCACTGGGGAATGTCGATTCCTTACCCTTAGGGAAGCTTTGGGATACGCAAACGATGGGCGGGCAACATAGTTTCCGTAGCGGGCAGGCAACTGAGACTGGTGTAGGGGCGGTGGCGGTGAGCGCCTCGTACTCCCCGGCGCCGTGGAAGCGGTGGGCCTCTGCGAACGGCTCGCGGGCGTGCACCTCCAGCCGGACCGGGCGCTCCGGACCAGGACTCACCGGCCTGCCTCATGAACCGCCGGGGAAGCGGCGCGCCAGCCCAGCTCGGGGGCGATCAGGTGCCGTACGTCGTGCAGGATCTGTTCGTACTCCTCGCGATGGAACTCGTACGGCAGCTCCAGGCGCAGCTCGGACACCTGCGCGAGGACGGGATCGGCCGCCAGCCGTTCCAGGATCTGTTCCGCGGTGCCGACCACGTCCGGGGCGAACAGGAACCGCTTCGGGCCCAGCGCCGCCAGGGTCTGCGGCTTCAGGGTGCGCTCGTGCCGGCTGGCCGCGTAGTCCCGGTAGCGGACCCGGGTGGCCGCGTCGGCGCTGTCGAACGGCACGATCACCCGTCCCAGCGCCACCCGCGCCGTCGGCCGGTCGTCGCCCAGGGTGCGCCGGTACTCGGAGATCAGGTTCAGCTGGGCGGTGGTGAAGTCGTCGGTGCCCTCGCCGGAGACGATGTTGCCGGACAGCAGGTTGAGACTGTTCTCGGCGGCCCAGCGGACTGAGCGCAGGCTGCCTCCGCCATACCAGATCCGCTCCACCAGACCGGGGTTGTGCGGCTGTAGCCGCGGCCGCTGGATGTTGCCGGGCGAGTGGATCACCGTGTCCGGGCCGCCGAGGTAGTCGCCGCGCAGGTTGTCGACGAGGCGGGCGATCCTGCCGTACGACAGGTCGAAGCCGCGCCAGTCCCCGTCGTACACCAGGTCGCCGAGCAGTTCGGCGTGCGGCATGCCGGTGCTGAAGCCGACCTGGAGGCGGCCGCGGGAGAGTACGTCGGCCAGCGCGAGGTCCTCGGCCAGGCGGAACGGGCTCTCGTACCCGATGGGGATGACCGCGGTCCCCAGCTCGACCCGCTCGGTGCGCTGGCCGGCCGCGGCGAGGAACACCGCGGCGGAACCGACGCCGTGCTCGAGGTGGCGCTGGCGAATCCAGGCCCCGTCGTAGCCGAGCCGTTCGCCGTATTCGAACAGCTGGAGGGTCTCCTCCAGGCCCGTATAGGGGTCGTCGTCGGCGAAGTTGCCCGGGGTGAGGAAGGCCAACGAGGTGATGGTGGGAGTGCTCATGACGCTGGTCCTCGGCTCGTGGTGGTCTCGGGGGCGGGGGAGGGGACACGGCCGCCGGGGATCGCCGCGAGCAGTTCGCGGGTGTACTCGTGGCGAGGGCGGGTGAACAGTTCCTCCGGCGGGCCTGTCTCGACGACGCGGCCGGTCCGCATCACGGCGACCTGGTGCGCGATCTGCCGTACGACGGCCAGGTCGTGCGATATGAAGAGGTAGGCCACCCCCGTGCCGGCCTGCAACTCGGCAAGCAGCTCCAGGACTTGGGCCTGCACGGACACGTCGAGGGCGGAGACCGGCTCGTCGCACACCACCAGGTCGGGGGAGAGAGCGAGCGCGCGGGCGATCGCCACGCGCTGCCGCTGTCCGCCGGACAGCTCCGCCGGCCGGCGCTCCAGTGTGGCGGAGGGAAGCGCCACCCGGTCGAGCAGTTCGCGGGCCCGGGCGAGCCGCGAGGCGCGGTCGCCGACCTTGAAGGCGCGCAGCGGCTCGGTGATCACCTCGCCGATGGAGAAGCGCGGGTCGAGCGAGGCATACGGGTTCTGGTAGACGAGTTGGGCGCGGCGGCGCAGCTGCCTGGTCTGGGCGCCACGCGCGGTGGTGACGTCGGTGCCGTCGAAGAGGATCTGCCCCGCGGTCGCGTCGGCAAGGCGGAGCACCAGGCGGGCGGTGGTGGACTTGCCCGAGCCCGACTCACCGACCAGGGCGAGGGTCTGGCCCCGGTGGAGGGTGAGGCTGACGTCGTCGACGGCGCGCAGGGTGCGGGGCCCGTCCCCGGTGCGGGGCAGCCTGAACTCCTTGACCAGGTTGCGCACTTCTACCAGGGGCGCCGTCTGCGCCTCCGGGATGGAGACCGGGGTGCGGGGCCGGGCGGTGGTGAGGCTCGGGGCACTGGCCAGCAAGTGCCGGGTGTAGTCGTCCCGCGGGTCGGCCAGGATGTCACGGGTGGGGCCCGCCTCGACGACCTTGCCCTGGGACATCACCACCAGCCGCTGTGCCCGGTCGGCGGCGACCCCGAGGTCGTGGGTCACGAGCAGGACCGCGGTGCCCGACTCCTCGGTGAGGCACTGGAGATGGTCGAGGATGATCCGCTGCACGGTGACGTCGAGCGCGCTCGTCGGCTCGTCGGCGATGATCAGTTCGGGCTGCGCGGCGATGGCGATGGCGATCAGGGCGCGTTGCCGCATTCCGCCGGACAGTTCGTGCGGGTACTGCCGTGCGCGGGTGGCCGCGTCGGGCAGTCCGGCCCGGTCCAGGACGGCGACCGCCTCGGCGGGGGCCGAGCGGCGGGTCGCCAGACCGTGGATGCGCAGCACCTCGGCGACCTGGTCGCCGATCCGCTGGACCGGGTTGAGGGAGACGGTCGGGTCCTGGGGGACCAGTCCGATCCGTGCTCCGCGGACGGTGCGCAGTTCGGCTTCCGAGAGGGCGGCGAGATCGTGCCGGCCGAAGCGGACCGTACCCGCGTCGATACGGCCGTTCGTCGGCAGGAGCCGGGTGATGGCGTGCGCGGTCGTGCTCTTGCCGGAGCCGGACTCGCCGACCACCGCGGTCACCTGTCCCGGCCACACGTCGAGGTCGACGCCCCGGACCGCCGGGATCGTGCCGCCCCGGGTGCGGTACGACACAGACAGGCCGCGTAGCTCCAGCAGGGGTGTGGTCACGTCCTCACCGTTCTCACGTTCGTCGGTCATGGCTGCCGGGACCATTCGCCGTCCAGCGCGCGGGCGATGCGGTTGGCGGCCAGCACGGTCGCGGCGATCGCCAGACCGGGCAGTGCGGTCAGCCACCAGGCGTTGGCGAGGTAGTTGCGGCCGTCGGAGATCAACGTGCCCCACTCCGGGGCGGGCGGGGGAGCGCCGTAGCCGAGGAAGCTCAGGGCGGAGACGGCCAGGATGGAGGATCCGAAGTCGAGGGTGGCCAGGACGATCACCGGGCCTGCGGCATTGGGCAGCACATGTCGGCCGAGCACCGAGTACCAGCGGGCCCCGCTCGCGCGCGACGCCTCCACGAACACCGCCTGCCGCACGCGCAGTACCTCTGCGCGCGCCACTCGGGCGAACGCGGCGACGCTGGCGATGCCGACCGCGACGGCCACCCTCACCGTGCCGTAGCCCAGCGCGGTGACCAGGGCCAGGGACATGAACAGCGCGGGGATGGACAGCAGTACGTCGACGAAGCGCATCAGCACGTCGTCCACCCAGCGGCCCACGAACCCGGCGACCACCCCGAGCAGTCCGCCGACCACGAACGCCACCAGCACCGCGATCAGCGTGGCCTTCAGGGACAGCTGGGCGCCATGGACGACCCGCGAGAACACATCGCGGCCCAGCTCGTCGGTGCCGAACCAGTGACTTCCGCTCGGTCCGCGGAAGTTCTGCGACGGCACGCCCTTCAGCGGGTCCTGCGAGGTGAACAGGTCGGGCCAGAACGAGGCCAGCACCACCAGCACGAGGACGACGACCGACAGCAGCAGTCCCGGGCGGCGCACCGCGAAGCGCAGCAGCCGCCGTACATCCACGCGGCGTCCCGGCTCCGGACCCGACCCCGCCTCGACCGGGCGGGCGAGCCCCAGCGCCGCCTCGGCCGGGTCGTCGACAAGGCTCTGGCTCATGCGAGTGCCGCCCTTCTGCCTGAGGCCACCACGATCCGCGGGTCGAGGAGTGGATAGACCAGGTCGATGACGAGGTTCGTCGTCACGAAGATCAGCGCCCCGAAGGCCACCACCCCCTGGACCACCGGGATGTCCTGGGCGGTGACGGCCGCCGCGGTCACGCGCCCGAGGCCGTCGCGGGAGAACACCGTCTCGACGACCACCGAACCGGCGATCAGCTGCCCGACCAGCAGGCCGACGACCGTCAGCGCCGGCAGGGACGCATTGCGCAGGGCGTGCCGCAGATGCACCCGCCACCGGTCGGCACCCTTGGCCCGCGCGGTCTCCGCATACGCCTGGTCCAGTGCGGTGAGCAGGCTCTTGGCGAGCACCTGGGCGACCTGCGCGCCGGTCGGGACCGCCAGAGTCAGGGCCGGCAGGACCAGCCCCTTCAGGCCGTCGTTGCCGAACGCGGGGAACCAGTGCAGCCGGAAGGAGAACGTCTCGACGAGCAGCAGCCCCACCCAGAACGTCGGGACGGACACCCCCAGCGGCGGCAACGACAGCAGCAGCTGCCGCAGCCAGCGCCGAGCGGTGTAGGTCGCCAGCACCGCCAGACCACCGCCGAGCAGCACCGCCAACAGCAGGGCAGCACTGGTCAGTTGGAGGGTCTGCGGCAGCGCGTCGGCCAGCGTCGAGGTGACCGGACGGCCGGTGGCGACCGAGTCGCCGAAGTCTCCGCGCACCGCCCGCCCGAGGTAGTCGGCGTACTGCACCAGCACCGGCTTGTCGAAGCCGTACTCGTGCCGCAGCGCGGCCAGCCGGGCCGGGTCGACGTCCCCCGAGTCCATCCCGGCACCGGCCATCGCGGTGACCGGGTCACCAGGCAGCCAGTTCAGTACCAGGAACGACACCGTGTACGCCGCCCACAGCACCCCGACCGCCTGTGCCAGTCGCTTGATCACATAGCGGCGCATGCGCTAGCCGATCCAGGTGTCGTGCAACTGGATGCGGCTGCCCGAGTCGAAGTCGAGGCTGTGCACCTTCTTCGACACGGCCAGCTGGGTCTGGAGCTCCACCACCGGCACGTTGTACGCGTTCTGCACGATCAGCTTCTGCACCTCGTCCACCAGCTGCTCGCGCTTGGCGGTGTCCGTGGTCGCGGCCTGCCCGGACAGCGCCGTGTCCAGGGAAGTGGCGGGCAGGCGGTAGAAGTTGGCCAGCCGGGAGGAGAAGGAGGTACGCAGGATGTCCGGGTCGGAGCGGGTCACGTTGCTCCACACCAGGTCGAAGTCACCGCCCTGGAGCGTGGTGGCGAACTGGCTGACCTGACGCTGCTTGAGCACCACGTCGATCCCGACGGCCTTCAGCTGCTGCTGGACCAGCTCCAGTGCGGGCTGGTTGGTGGCGGCGTTGGGGAACCAGCTGATGGTCAGGCTCAGCCTCTTGCCGTCCTTGGCGCGTATGCCGTCACTGCCGGCTTTCCAACCGGCCGCTTCCAGCAGGGACTTCGCCTTGGCCGCGTCGAAGGCGAGGTCCGAGGAGAGGTCGGTGTAGTCGGGCGTGGTGTGCGCCAGGACGCTGGTCGCCGGCTGGGTGCCGGTCGGGAACACGGTGTCGGCGATCTGCTTGCGGTCGATGGCCGCCAGGATCGCCTGACGCACCTTCACGTCCTTCAGCAGCGGCCGCGAGTTGTTGACGCCGAGCCCGAAGGCCACGCCGGGGTTGGCCCGGCGCAGCAGGGTGACCTGACCGCCCCCGAGCGCCGCCTCGTTGGCCTTGCCGACGCTGCTGATCGCGTCCACCTGCCCGGACTGGAGGCTGCCGGCCCGCACCCCCGCCTCGGGGATGACCTTGAAGACCAGCTTGTCCAGGTAGGCCTCGCCCTTCTTGGACCACAGCGAGGAGCCCCAGTCGTAGCCGGTGCGCTTGGCCAGAGTGATCGACTGGTTCTGGACGTACTGCCTGAGTACGAACGGCCCCGACCCGATCACACCGTCGCTGCACTTCTGCTGCGGGGTCTTCTTCACGCTCGGCGACGACTCGATGCCCAGCGAGTGGGTCGAAGTCGCCTGGAGGAACTGGGCGTTGGGCTCCTTGAAGGTCACCTTGACGGTCAGCGGGTCCACCGCGGTGGTGCTCTTGACGCCGCTGAGATAGCCCTGGGCGAGGACCCCGAGGGCGCCGAGCTTCGGCACCGCGTCGAAGTTGTCCTTGACCACCTGCGCGGTCAGCTGGGAGCCGTCGCTGAAGGTGACGCCCGAGCGCAGATGGAAGGTGAACTCCGTGGCGTCGGCGTTGATGTCCCAGCTCCTGGCGAGCCACGGCACGATCTTGCCGGTGCTGGGGTCCTGGTCGGTCAGGGAGTCCACGGTCTGGCGCACCGAGTAGATGCTCTCGTTGCTGCCGACCTGCTGTGGATCCACGCAGCCGACGTCGGAACCCACCGCGAAGGTCAGGGTGCCACCGGACTTCGGCCGGTTGCTTCCGCTACCGGGGTCGTCGCCCGAACCGCAGGCGGTCAGCAGTACACCGGTGGTCAGCAGGGCGGCGAGGGGCGCCCAGCGGGGGGCTCTGAAAGCCGGAAGTGCGTTCACGGAGGGTTCTCCTACTCGTGTCACCAGGCAAGAAGGCGCCGTACAAGGCACGACCGTGCATGGGTGTGCGGCCCCGGCCGGTACCAGACCGGTGGCGGGGAAGCGCTGTGCAGACAGGGATCAGGGCGGAGCGGGGTCAGCCGCAGGCGGGTGCGGTGACGGCCGGTGCGTGCCGGACTACGACCGGCGGAAGGGGCCGTCAGGCCTGACAGAGGCAGCTGGTCGAGCGCTTGAGGTCGATGTGGCGCCGACGCGAGAGCCGGGAGAACACGGTGGCGCCGGCGAAGCGGGCGCTGAGGTCACCACCGTGGCGCATGCCGGTCCTCCACATTTCCGGCCCCGGTCACGGGGCCACGCGCTTGCGGGGATCGTCGGTGATCCCGCCGGGCTTTCACCTGGAGCACCCCACCGCGCGGGAGGGTTGCCGGTCAGCGAGCCAGGGCTTGACGCTGACACTCAATGCCGTTCGTGATCGTACGGAGGGCTCTTGTCGTACGTCAATGCCGGAAATCGACGCCCTGCAGGGGCAGTCGGACCGGCACCGGGTCCGGCTCAGGCACCGCCGCGCTCGCGGGGGATCTTCTGGCCGGCCTCGATCGCCACCGGGAGGCGGTTCTCGGCCGGGGGCAGCGGACAGGTGGCCAGGTCCGTGTAGGCGCACGGCAGGTTCGCGGCGCGGTTGAAGTCCAGGACGACCGTACCGTCGGCGGCGGGCGGCTCCAGGATGAGGGCCCGGTTGGCGGCGTAAGTGGTGACCCCGGAGGTCTCGTCGGTGAAGAGCACCATCAGCCGGTCCGCACCAGGGCCGGGGAACGCGGTCAGCGACAGCGGGCGCCCGTCCAGCTCGAACTCGACCCTGCCGGGAGCGTCGTACACATGCTCAAGGCCCTCGACCGCGGCGCCCACGGTGGTCGGCCGCGGCGTGTCGAAGGGGATGTAGCGGCCCGTCACGGCCCAGCGCGGGTCGGGGGCGTACGCGGGCGTTCCGGTGAAGGCCGTGCGCAGCGGCGCGTCCGGGTGCCGGGGGCGCACGATGTCGTTGCCGCCGCGCTTGGCGACCTCGATGACGGCGTCTCCCCAGACCGCGTCGACGCCGCCGCGTTCGGGAAGCACGCCGAAGTGGTGTTCCCCGTGCACCGGCGTTCCGCCGACGACCAGTTCCTCGCCGTCGTCGAGGTCCACGACGACCCCGTCGGGGCCGGTGCGCCACGCACCCGGCGCGTCCGGGAAGCGCCGGGGCCGGTCGTCGAGCCAGTGCAGGCCGGTGATCGCCAGGAACCCGTGCGGGCCGGCGAGCCGGGCCTCCTGGGCGCGGTACCACTCCAGCCAGTTCTCGGTGAAGGCACGGAAGTCGGTCGTCGTGGCCTCGGTGGTCATGGGTTCTCCTTCGTCACGGGGGTGCAGGGGGGCCGGTCGGGCCGTCGGTTCGACCGGCGTGCTCAGCGGGCCAGTTCGCCGAGGAGTCGCCAGGTGCGTCGGCGGTCGGCTTCTCCCGCGATCTCGGTGCCCGAGAACACGACCTCGGTGGCGCCGGCATCGCGGTAACGGCGTATCTCGGCCTCGACGGTCTTCTCGTCGCCGATCACGGCCAGGTCGGCGGCCCGCCGACCGCCGGAGAGTTCGATGACCCGGGCGTAGGACGGGATCTGTTCGTAGAACGCGAGGTTCTCGGTGGCCTTGGCCCGCACCGCCTCCACGTCGTCGGTGACCACGCCGGGCACCAGGGCCACGATCCTGGGCGCGGGACGACCGGCGGCCTCGGCGGCTGCGGTCAGGGCGGGCGCGATGTGGTCCGCCAGGGCGCGCGGTCCCGCCAGGTAGGGCAGGATCCCGTCCGCCAGCTCACCGCTGACCCGCAGCGCCTGTGGCCCCATCGCGGCGACCAGCAGGGGGACACCGCTCTCGGCACCCGGTACCCGTGCCGGGACCGGGGTGGTCGCGGTGAGCAGCTCGCCGTGGAAGTCGGCCGTGCCGGTCTCGGTCAACTGCCGCAGTGCGGTGAGGAATTCACGCAGGCGGGCGATGGGGCGTTCGAAGGGCAGGCCGAAGCCGGTCTCCGTCAGCAGTTTCGTGCCCAGGGCCAGGCCGAGGTGGTAGCGGCCATGGGTCGCGGCCTGGGCGGTCTGGGCCTGGCTGGAGACCAGCAGCGGGTGGCGGCCGAAGACGGGGATCGCGGAGGTGCCGACCTGCAGTCCGGGCACCTCGCGTCCGACGATCGCCGCGAGCTGGGGTGAGTCCGCGCCGAAGGTCTGCCCGAACCAGGCCGACCGCAGACCGGCGACCGCGGCCTCCTGGGCCAGTTGCACGGTGGCGTCGACCTGGTTCGGCGCGTCGGACGCGTTGAGCGCTACTCCAACAGTCATGTCAGTCAGAACGGGCGTCGGCCGGGCCGCATTCCGGTCCGTGTGTGACAGCTTCTTGTCAGTCATGTGTACTCAGTCCTGAGCGGAAGGGCCGTCCCGGTGCTCATCCGCCTGCCGTCGGTCCCGCGCGGACCGGTGCGTGAGAGGTTCGCGCAGGCCGAGGTTCTCGCGCAGGGTGGTGCCCCCGCGCGGCGGCGTCGGCGATCAGCGGCCGCCCCCAGGCACGGGCGGCCTCGGGGCGTTCCTCCTCCGTCACCACCCACTCGGCACGACCGGCGGAGATGTGGTCCCGGGACGCCAACTGGCGGGAGATATGGAAGGGTTCGGCATACGTGACCGGGACGACGGGCGCGATCCCGACGGTGCTCGTGGACGCTGCGACGAAGGCCGCCCGCTCCACCGCGCCGATACGGCCCACCGGACTCGGTGAGGCGCCGGGCGGCAGCACGCCGTCATCCAGGGTGATCAGGGTGAACCCGGCGTTCTCGGCGATGGCGGCGACCTGGGCCACGCGGCGCGGTGTGAGCAGCTGATCGGGGGAGTGGGCGGCGCGGCGCCAGGCCGCGGGGTGGGCGCCGTCGCCGTCGATCTCGACGGCGAGGTGCAGGGCGGGGCCGGTCAATGGGGTTCCTTCCGGGAAACACGAGGACTCGCGGCCACAGGGCCACGACGAGACAGCCGGCGGAGGAGGTGGTCGCACATGGCGGAGGGGCGTCTCACCGCTGGGACGCCTGCGTGCCTTCTTGCGCCTCGACCGCGCGGATCTTGCCCACCGTCGCCGTCGACGGCGACGGTGGGCGAGCCGTACCGAGCGGCGGCCGTCGACCGGCGCGGAGGTGCTGCGTGTCCGCAATGCAAGACCTGTCCGGAAAGCATTGACCAACGTGGTGGCCGTCTGCTGGACTCGCGTCCCATGAACCCGCGCGTGGACCTGACCCGGCGGCGCCACATCGATCTGGCGCACGTCTCCAGCGCGTTTTGTTGTCACTGACCCGGCAAGTGGTCGCCGGCATCGGCCGGTGTGCGTAGTCGGCGTGCGCCGGGCCGGGGCGGTGTGAAACCGCCCGCACTGCGATGCTTCCCCACCGGATCGTCGTATCCGCCTCCTGTGAGCGCTCAGCCTCGTATCAGCCGGAAGCCTGTTCGCGCACGCCGACCGGGTCGCTGAGAACGCGGCCGTAGCGGTCCTGCGACCACGCTTTTTCTCTCCGGCCCGGCCGATTCGGCGTTCCGCGTGCTGGGTCGATCAGCCCTGCGCGCTACCAGCGCCTTCATCCAACTGCCCGCACGCCTTGGTGTGCCCATCCGTCCGGGAGGGACCCCCTCATGCCTCCGTCCATCCGTAAGCTCACCGGCCGTATCGGCGCAGTCGTCGAGGGCGTCGACCTCGCGGCGCCACCGGACTTCTCGACGATCACCACGCTCCGGGACGCCCTCAACGAGCACAAGGCGATCGTGTTCGACGGCGTGCGGCTCGACAACGCCGGCCAGGAGCGTGTGGCCGGGTGGTTCGGCGAGCTGACGACCGCTCATCCGAACGTGCCGGCGGCAGACGGCACGACGAACGTGCTCGCCGTCGACAGTGAGACGTCCAAGGCCAACGAATGGCACACGGACGTCACCTTCGTTGTCAACCCGCCGCAGCTCACCACGCTCCGGTCGATCGTGACCCCGCCGTACGGAGGCGAGACGCTCATCGCCAACGCCGCCGCGGCCTATCGCGACCTCCCCGAACCGCTGCGCTCCCTTGCCGACACGCTGCGCGTCGTGCACACGAACCAGTACGACTACGCGCGCCCCGCGGCCGTGACCGCCGAACGGCAGGAGTACGACCGTGTCTTCGTCTCGACGCCCTACGAGGCCGAGCACCCGGTCGTGCGGGTGCATCCGCTGACGGGTGAACGCGGTTTGTTCATCGGCGGGTTCGCCAAGCGGATCGTCGGGCTGTCGGGCAGTGACTCGGTGGATCTGCTGCGCATCCTGCAGTCGTACGTGACCCGCCCGGAGAACATCCTGCGCTGGACCTGGTCCCCGAACCAGCTGCTGATCTTCGACAACCGGATCACCCAGCACTACGGGGTGGACAACTACGACGACCACCCGCGCCGCCTCAACCGGGTGACGGTCGCGGGTGAGGTGCCGACCGGTGTCGACGGCCGCCGCAGCGAGCAGCTCGTCGGCGATTCCTCGCACTACAGCAGTGTGTTGGCGGAGGCGGCATGACCGAGCTCAGCCTCAAGGCGGCGGCCGTCACCGAGCGCCCGGACGCCGAGACGGCGAGCGCGCGGGAACGCGAGGTGTTCCTGCCGCGCGACGCCCGCCGAAGCACATCACTCAGCACACTCCGCGAGCGCCTGCGCTGGCCGCTGGGCATCTACACGACTCCGGTCGCGATCCTCATCGCCTGGGAGGCGCTCGCCCGGGCCGGAGTGGTGTCGAAGACCTACGCCCCGGCGCCGACCTCGATCGTGAAGTCAGCCGCCGATCTGTGGCAACAGGGCGTCCTCGGGCCCGACTTGGCCATTTCGCTGCAGCGGGCCGGCATCGGTCTGGCGATCGGTCTGACGGTGGGGATCGTCACCGGCGTGCTCGGCGGGCTGCTGCGCAGCGGCGAGTACCTGTTCAACGGCCTCGTGCAGGTGCTCAACACGATCCCCCTCCTCGCCGTACTGCCGTTGATGATCGTGTGGTTCGGCATCGACGAACTCACCAAGGTGCTGCTGATCTCCTTCGGCGCCGGCGTCCCGATGTATCTCAACCTTTTCGCCGCGATCCGGGGCGTCGACCAGCGGCTGATCGAGATGGCGCGCACGACGGGTGCGGGCACCTGGCGCCTGGTGACGCGGGTGCTCGTGCCCGGAGCCCTGCCGGGGTTCCTGGTCGGCCTGCGGTTCTCCCTCGCATACAGCGTCCTGGGCCTGGTCGCAGCCGAAACGGTCAACGCCGACAAGGGACTCGGCTTCCTCATCACTCAGGGGCAGACCTATCTGCAGACCAACCAGGTCTTCGTGGGGCTGGTGATCTACTCGCTCCTCGGTCTGCTCGCCGACCAGTTCGTCCGGGTTCTCGAGCGGGTGCTGCTGCGGTGGCGGCCCAGTTATGAGGCGTCATGAGCAGCACGATCGCGACGGAGCGCCGTCGGCAGACCGGGGTCGTCGTCGAGCAGGTGGTCCGTCGGTTCGGTGACCGGGTGGTGCTCGATCACCTCGACCTCACCCTCGCCGACGAGGAGTTGGTGATCCTGCTCGGCCCCTCCGGCTGCGGCAAGAGCACCCTGCTGCGGCTGCTCGCCGGCCTTGACCGGCCCGACGGAGGGCGCGTGGAGGTCCCGGCACGGCGTGCGATCGTCTTCCAGGCCGACCGGCTGCTGCCGTGGCAGCGGGTGTTGCGCAACGTCACGCTCGGCCTGCACGGACCCGACGCGGAACAGCGTGCCCTCGATGTGCTCGCCGAGGTCGGACTCTCGGGCCGCGAGAAGGCCTGGCCCAAGGAGCTCTCCGGTGGCGAGGCCCAGCGGGTGTCGCTCGCACGGGCCCTGGTCTCGGAGCCCGAACTCGTGCTGCTCGACGAGCCGTTCGCAGCCCTCGACGCCATCACCCGGCTGCGCATGCACGACCTGGTACGGGCGCTGCGGACCAAGCACCACGCCGCCATGCTGCTCGTCACTCACGACGTCGACGAGGCGATCGCCCTGGCGGACCGCATCGTCGTCATGAGCAACGGACGCATCGACACCTCGCACGAGGTTCGCCTCTCCGCCGTGGACCGCGAAGCGAGCGTCGCACGGGAGGAACTCCGCGCCCGGCTCCTGGCAGATCTCGGCCTCGCCGGCCAGCACTGACCTGCCCGAACACTCTTCCCCCAAGCACAGAAAGCACGACAACCCATGCGAAAGAGAACCACCAGACTCATCGGCGCCGTCGGCTCGCTCGCCCTGGCGGGCACCCTCGCCGCCTGCGGATCGTCGTCCTCGGACAGCACCGCGCCGCTGAGCAACGCCGCCGCAGCGAGCGACGCCAAGCACCCCGAATGGAGCAAGTACACCTTCACCATCGGCGACAACGGCGGCGACGGCAGCCAGGAACTGGCGAAGATCACCGGCGTGTTCGGCAACGCGCCGTACAAGGTGAAGTTCGCCCGGTTCACCTACGGGCCGCCGCTCGTGCAGGCCGCCGCCTCGGGCGACATCGACCTCGGCAGCGTCGGCGACGTGCCGCCGATCACCGGTGCCGCGAAGGAGTACAGCTTCAAGGTCGTCGCCGTCAACCGCTCACTCACACCGACCCAGTCGAACGAGAACATCATCGTGCCAAAGGGCTCGAAGCTGAAGACGGCCGCCGACCTCAAGGGCAAGAAGATCGCCGTTCCGCAGGGCAGTTCGGCCCACGGCCTGGCCCTGAACGCGCTGAACAGCGTCGGCCTCACCCCAAAGGACGTGAAGCTGACCTTCCTCGACCCGGCGGCCGGCGCTACGGCGTTCAGCACCGGCAAGGTGGACGCATGGTCGATCTGGAACCCCCAGTCCGCAATCGCGGTCAAGAACGGCGCGCGGATCCTGGTGAAGGGACTCCCGCCGATCGACCAGACGAGCAGCTACTACGTCGCCAGTGACACGTCGCTGAAGGACAAGACCAAGCGCGCGGCTCTCACGGACGTCCTGAAGAGGCTCTCGCGAGAGTTCGCCTGGGCCGTCAAGAACCCCGACCAGTACGCGCAGGCGCTCTCGAAGGAGCAGGGCATCCCGCTGGCCGACGCCAAGGCGTCCCTGGCCGCCTACTCGAACCGGGTGACCCCGGTGGAACAGTCGGACATCGAGCTGGAGCAGAAACTCGCCGACGCCTTCCTGGAGGCGGGACAGATCACCAAGAACGTCGACGTCAAGTCGATCACCGACAACCTCCTGCCGGCCGGTTACGACAGCTCCAAGCTGAAGGTCACCTCATGAGCGCGAGACGGCGTCGGCTCCATCTCAACGCCTTCCTCATGGAGGCGGGTCACCACGAGGCAGCGTGGCGGCTCCCGCACAGCAATCCCCGGGCGGACTTCGACCTGCGGCACTGGATCGAGCTGGCGCAGCTGGCCGAGAGCGCCAAGTTCGACTCGCTGTTCCTCGCGGACGGCCCGGCGCTCATCGACACCGGCGAGTTCCGCCCGCCCGGCCAGCTCGAACCGCTGACGCTGCTGACCGCGCTCTCCCAGGCGACCAGCAGGATCGGCCTCATCGCGACCGTGTCCTCGACCTACAACGAGCCGTACAACCTCGCCCGCCGGCTCGCCTCCGTCGACCACGTCAGCGGCGGCCGCGCCGGCTGGAACATCGTCACCTCGGCCGGGGCGGACGAGGCGGCCAACTTCGGCCTCGACGACCGTCCCGGCCACGCCGAACGCTACGCCCGCGCCGACGAGTTCCTGAAGGTCGCCAAGGCACTGTGGGACAGCTGGGAGGCCGATGCCGTCCTCGCGGACAGGGCCACCGGACGTTACGCTGACCCCGCGCGTCTGCACCGCCTCGACCACCGGGGCTGGTACTTCAAGGTGGCCGGCCCGCTCAACGTCGAGCGTCCCCCGCAGGGCTACCCGCTGCTCGTCCAGGCCGGCTCCTCGGAGGACGGCAAGGACTTCGCGGCCCGCCACGCAGAGGCGATCTTCACCGCCCACACGACGTACGAGCGCGCCGCCGCCTTCTACGCCGACATCAAGGCGCGGACCAGGGCCGCGGGCCGCGACCCGGACGGTGTGATCGTCCTGCCCGGCATCGTCCCGTACATCGGGTCGACCGAGGAGGAGGCCCGGGCGCTTGCCCGGCAGTTCGACGAGCTGCGCGTTCCGGAGTACGGGCTGCGTCAGCTGGCCGCCGTGTTCGAGACCGAGCCGTCGGTCTTCGAACTCGACGAGCCACTGCCGGACTTCATCCTCGCCAGGCCGAAGCTGGAAGGCTCGCAGAGCCGCTCCGACCTGATCACCGATCTTGCGGTGCGCGAGCAGCTGACGGTCCGGCAGATCATCTCCCGGCTGGGCGGCGGGCGCGGTCACTTCGAGTTCATCGGGACGCCCGAGCAGATCGCGGACACGATCATCGCCTGGTTCGAGGGCAGTGCCGCGGACGGGTTCAACATCATGGCGCCCGCCCTGCCGTCGGGTCTGGCGGCCTTCGTCGAGCATGTGCTGCCGATCCTGCGCGGCAAGGGGCTGTTCCGCGAGGAGTACGAGGGTACGACCCTGCGTGAGCACTACGGGCTGCCGGTCCCGGCGAACCAGTTCCATGGCTGACCCGCTCGCGACTCCCGCCGCTTCCCGGAGCGGCGGGAGTCTGCCTGTGCTACGGGTCGAGGGCCTTCGCAAGACCTACGAAGACGGCTTCACCGCGGTGGCTGGTCTCGACCTGGAGATACGGACGGCGCCTTCTTCGGCCTGCTGGGCCCGAACGGCGCCGGGAAGACCACGCTGATCGGCTCGGTGTGCAACATCATGCAACGGCGCCTCGTCCTCGCGCGGGCCCTCATGCACCGGCCCCGCCTGCTCATCCTCGACGAGCCGACGGCCGGCGTCGACGTCGAGCTGCGCTCGGAGATCTGGTCTGTGGCGGCATCCGTACGGGCAGCAGGTGGCCCCCGCCGCCCAGGTCCCCTTCGCCGATGCCGGGCGGAACTGCGCTGCTGCGCCCCCGGATCAGGGACGACCACCCGGCCGCCCGCCATCGCGAACTCGTCATCCGGGGGCGTGAATCAGCCGGAATACTCCAGCTTCCCTAGTTTTCCTATCGGATTACTAGGAAAATGCTTGCTGTAGGGACAGCCGCAGTCGCATGAAGCGGGTGAGGATATGACGGTGACGGCGGACGAGGTGACCGACGCGCGGGCCGGGCATGCCGACTGGCTGCACATAGCCCGTGAGATGGCGGACGACCTGGCCACGGACGCGGCCGAGCGCGAACAGGCCGGCAAGGCACCGCTCGACGAGGTGGCGCGATTGCGCGAGTCGGGACTGCTGACACTGCCGGCACCGGCCGAACTCGGGGGAGGGGGCGGGGACTGGCGTACGGCCTACGCGGTCATCCGGACGGTCGCCGCGGCCGACGGGGCCATCGGCCACCTGCTGGGCAACCACTACTTCCTGTCCTGCAGCGCCCGGTTCTTCGCCGACCGCACCCGTGCCGCCCGCATCGAGCGGGAGTCGACGGCGGGGCAGTGGTGCTGGGGAGGCGGTATCGCCTCACACGAACCACCACTCATCCTGACCCCCACGTCGGGCGGCTATCTGCTCAACGGCTACCAGAGGTATGCCACCGGAGTCGGAGTCGCCGACCGGCTGGTGGTTCGAGCCGCCAAGTACGGCACCGGTGAGCCGTTGGCCGTCCTGGTCGACCCCGCCCGCTCGGGCGTCGTGATCGGCAGCAGCGGGGACGCATTCGGCCAGCGGCTGGCGGCCGGTGGCGGCGTGGAGTTCGATTCCGTGCGGGTCGCGGCCGACGATGTGCTCGGCTCCCTCTCGCCGGACGAGGGCGTCCTGTCTCCCTTCGCCTCTCTGGCCGCGCCGACCGCGCGTCTGGTCTCCGTCCACTTCTGTCTTGGCGTGGCAGAGGGCCTGCTGGCCGAGGTTCGCGAGTACGGAAGGGGCATGAGGTCCCCCTGGCAGCCGTTCTCGCCTCAGCCCTGGCCGGACAGCCCGCCGCACGATCCGTACGCGCTGACCGTGTACGGCGAGCTCACCGTCGTCGCACGTGCCGCGTCCGCCCTCGCCGAGCAGGCGGTGGATGCCCTGGTGCATGGCCTCGAACAGGGCGAGGATCTCGACGACGAGGAGTGCGCGGAGATCGCCGTCCTCGCGAGCGTGGCCGAGTCTGCCGCCTCCCGGGCCGCGCAGGAGATCACCACCCGAGCCCTGGACGTCCTCGGCGCCGACGCCGCCTCCGCGCGGCACGGCTTCGACCGCTTCTGGCGCAACGCCCGGACACACACCCTGCGCGAGCCGGTCGCCCACAGACTGCGCGAGGTGGGCGACTACTTCCTCAACGGCGCGCACCCACCCTTCGCCCTTCCAGCCTGACCGGGACGGCGACCGGTGCGGGGGGCCGACACGACAGTGATGGATAATCGCGGCATGCGGATCTCGGCGCGGGCGGACTATGCGGTGCGGGCGGCACTGGAGCTGGCCGCAGCAGGGAGCGAGGCCTCGCTCAAGGCCGAGGCGATCGCCGCGGCGCAGGGCATCCCGCACAAATTCCTGGAGGGCATCCTCGGCGACCTGCGCCGGGGCGGTCTTGTGGTCAGCCAGCGGGGCGGCAAGGGCGGCTACCGGCTCGCCCGCGCGGCGGAGTCGATCGCCATCGCCGACGTCATCCGCGTGGCGGACGGCCCCCTGGTCTCGGTGCGGGGAGTGCGCCCACCCGAGCTCTCCTACTGCGGTCCGGCGGAGTCGCTGCTGCCGCTGTGGATCGCCGTACGCGCCAACGTCCGCAAGATCCTCGGCGAGGTCACCCTCGCCCACGTGGCCGCGGCCAAGTTGCCCGACGAGGTCGTGAGCCTCGCGGAGGACCCCGAGGCCTGGACGAATCCCTGACCGACACCACCCTGGCGCATCCGGACCACCCGAGCGGCCACAACACCTGCGCGGGCGCCGTACTGACCATTCTGTCGGTGCTCGCAGGTCCGTGTACCGTCCCGTTCCCACTGACCAGCCTCACCGCGCCGGGCGTGACCCGGACCTACACGGGACGCCCCTGGCCGCACGGCAGATCGCGGTCACAGCGCCCGCGCCGCATAGGCCCTGACATCCGCGTCCGAGTCCGTCGTCGCGGTGGTCAGGGCGGCTCGGGCGTCCTCGACGGCACGGTGCCGGGTCAGGGCCAGTACGGCGGCCTTGCGGACGTCGGCGTTCAGGTCGGTGAGGGCCTTGGCGAGGGCCGGCACGGCCAGGTCGGAGTCTGCGACGGACAGAGCGGTGGCGGCGCCGGCCCGGACCTGCCAGGCCGGGTCTGACAGGGCCGCATCGGCGCGTGCAGCCAGGCCTGCCGGGCAGCCCGTCGTGCCCAGAGCCTCGTAGGCGGCCCCCCGCACCAGGGCGTCGGGATCGTCGATGAGCGCGGCGAGGGCCGAGCGGGCCATGTCCGAGCCTGTGTCCATGGTGGCCAGAGCCTTGGCGATCGTGACGCGGACCTCGCGGGACGGATCGACGGCCGCTGCGCGGGCCACCTCTGCGGAGGCGTCGACCGACACCAGCGCGCGCACGGCCGCGATGCGTACGGCGATGTCGGAATCCGACAGGGAGTGCGCGAACAACTCTGCGTCACCGAGTCGCAGGGCACGCAGCACGTCCAGTGCGGCGGCACGGACGGCGGCGTCGGCCTCGGACAGGGCGGCGGCGAGACCGTCGCGCAGCGCCGGTTCCGGCGGCAGCGTCTCGACCAGTTCGCGCAGTGAGGCGACTGCGGCGGCGCGGACGCCGGCGTCGGGATCGATGAGCGCCGAGGCCAGTGCCGGTCCGGTGCCCGGCGGCACGATCTCCGTCAGGACCGTGACGGCCGTTCGGCGCACGCTGGGCTCGGGATCCGTCAAGTACTCGGCGAGCATGGAGAGATCAGGCTCGTCCTCTGCGAGAGAGAGGAGTGCGAGCAGGCGAGGTGTGGCCTGCGTGTCCGCGTCGGCCCGGGGGTGGGCGGCTGTGTCGGCCACGGTGGGTTCCTGCCGCAACGCCACCGGCGCCGCTTCCCGGGCGCCTGCTGTCGCCACAGGTTCCGGGTGGACCTCGCCGATGTGCCGGGAGGGGCCGCCGGCCGGGGTGAAGCCGTCGACCGGGACCAGGTAGGGAGCCACGGGACGGGCCGTGAACTCCATAGCGCCAGAAGGGGACTTGTACAGGTCGAGGTGGTGGAACCAGAACGCGTCATCGCGCCGCGGGTGGTCGATTCGGTCGTGGTAGAGGCCCCAGCGGGACTCGGTGCGGGCCAGGGAGGCGCGTGCGGCCATCTCCGCGCAGTCGCGGATGAAGGTGACCTCGGCGCAGCGCATGAGTTCGTGCGGGGTCCGGGCGCCCATCGCGGCGATATCGTCCCGCATCCGCTCGAAGGCTTCCAGGGCCAGGGAGAGACGGGCGCCGGACTTCGGCGGGGCCACGTAGTCGTTGACGAAGCGGCGCAGCTTGTACTCGACCTGGGGCTGCGGTGGGCCCTCCGAGTTGCGCAGCGGGCGGTAGATCAGCTCGTGCGCCTCGCGCAGCTGGTCCTGCGGCAACTCGCCCTCGTAGGCCTGGTACTGGGTGGCATCCGCCCCCGCCAGGTCACCGAACACGAACGCGCCGATCATGTAGTTGTGCGGAACGCAGGCCAGGTCTCCGGCGGCGTACAGGCGGGGGACGGTCGTACGGGCGTGGTCGTCGACCCGTACGCCGGAGGCCGAGTGGCCGCCGCACAGGCCGATCTCGGAGATGTGCATCTCGACGTCGTGGGTGCGATAGTCATGTCCGCGGCCCGAGTGGAACGTGCCACGCGTCGGGCGCTCGGTCGAGTGCAGGATCGACTCCAGGGCCGAGATCGACTCCTCTGGAAGGTGGCTCAGCTTCAGGTAGACCGGGCCCCGGTCGCTCGCGATCTCGGCCGCGAACTCGGCCATCATCTGCCCCGACCAGTAGTCGGAGTCGACGAAGCGTTCGCCGTGCCGGTTGACCTGGTAGCCGCCGAAGGGATTGGCGACGTAGGCGCAGGCGGGGCCGTTGTAGTCCTTGATCAGTGGGTTGATCTGGAAGCACTCGATGCCGGTGAGTTCGGCGCCCGCGTGGTAGGCCATGGCGTAGCCGTCGCCCGCGTTGGTCGGGTTTTCGTAGGTGCCGTAGAGGTAGCCGGAGGCGGGCAGGCCGAGGCGGCCGCAGGCGCCGGTCGCCAGGATCACGGCGCCCGCGCGCACCACCACGAACGCGCCGGTGCGGGTGTTGAAGCCGACCGCCCCCACCGCCCGCCGGTCCGCACCGTCGCCCGCCGTCAGCACCCGCACCGGCATCACCCGGTTCTCGATGCGGATCCGCTCGCGCATCTCGCGCCGCCGCAGCTGCCGGTACAGGACCTTCTTGACGTCCTTGCCCTCCGGCATCGGCAGCACATAGGAGCCGGAGCGGTGGACCTGGCGGACCGCGTACTCGCCGTGCTCGTCCTTCTCGAACTTCACGCCGTACGACTCCAGCCGCTGCACGATGGCGAAGCCGCGGGTGGCGGTCTGGCGGACGGTGGACTGGTCGACGATGCCGTCGTTGGCGCGGGTGATCTCGGCGACGTAGTCGTCGGGCTCGGCGCGGCCGGGGATGACCGCGTTGTTGACGCCGTCCATGCCCATGGCGAGGGCGCCGGAGTGACGGACGTGCGCCTTCTCCAGGAGGAGGACGTTCGCGCCGTGCTCGGCGGCGGTCAGGGCCGCCATGGTGCCGGCGGTGCCGCCGCCGATGACGAGGACGTCGCAGGTCAGTTCCTCGGCGTCGGTGAGAGCGGGGATCCGCAGGGACTGCGAGGGGGTGTTCGCGCGGGGGTTCACCGGTGTGCCTTTCACGTGCCGAGCGAGGTGAGGACGTCGCGGCGCAGGGCCACGCGGGCCGGGTCGCCGAGGGCCGTACGGTCGCGCGGGTGCGGTACGTCCCGTACGGCGAGCAGGCGGCCGGCGCCGAGCAGGGCCACGCGGTCGCCGAGGAACAGGGCCTCGTCCACGTCATGGGTGACGAAGACGACGGTCGCGCCCGTGCCCCGCAGCACCTCCACCAACAGGTCCTGCATGCCGGCCCGGGTCTGGGCGTCGAGGGCGCCGAACGGCTCGTCCATGAGGACGGCGCGCGGACGCCCGGCCAGGGCGCGGGCCAATTGGGCGCGCTGGCGCTGCCCGCCGGAGACGCGATGCGGCAACTGGCGTGCGTGGTCGGCGAGTCCGACGCAGGCCAGCCACTCCTCGGCCTGGACGCGGCGCTCGGAGCGCGGGACGCGGCGGATGGCGAGCGGGAGTTCCACGTTGGCGCGCAGGGTGCGCCAGGGCAGGAGGGCGTCCTCCTGGAAGATCAGGGCGCGTTCGGCCGAGGGGCCGGCCAGGGGGTGCTCGTCCTGGTCGATCTCTCCGGCCAGTGGGGGCAGCAGGCCCGCCAGGCTGCGCAGCAGGGTCGACTTGCCGCAGCCGGAGGGTCCGACGACGGTGAGGATCTCACCCCGCGCGATGTCCAGCTCGACGTCGGCCAGAACAGGCGCGTCGGGGCGGCCGAGCGTGGCGGCGTGGAGGATGAGCCGGGTGCCGCGTGCGGACGACGGCGCCTGGTCCACCGTACGGAGGCCGGGCTCGGTGTCAGACGAGGTGCTCATCGCGTGCCTCCTCGGTGTCGGAGGGCTGGTCGGTGCGGACGGGGGCGGGGGCCGGCCGGGCGGGCGCGAGCGTGCGCGGTGCCGTCGGCCGGGTTCCGGGGACGTACGACGTGCGGGGCAGCCAGCGGGTCAGGCGTCGGCCCAACAGTTCCACCGCCGTGGAGGTGAGCCAACCGAGGACGCCGATCGTGACCATGCCGACGAAGACACCGGGGTAGTTGACGATCGTGTAGTCCTGCCAGGTGCGGTAGCCGACGCCGTACTGGCCGGAGATCATCTCGGCGGAGATCACGCAGATCCACGAGACGCCGATGCCGACCGACAGACCGCCGAAGATGCCGGGCAGCGCGCCCGGCAGGACGACCGAGCCGAGGATGCGCCACCGGCCGCCGCCCATCGTGAGCACGGCCTCCTCCCACACGGGGGTCAGCGCCCGGACGGAGTGCCGGGTGGAGACCAGGACCGGGAAGAAGGCCGCGGTGAAGGTGATGAAGACGATGCCCTGTTCGTTGGAGGGGAAGAGGAGGATCGCGACGGGCACCAGGGCGATCGCCGGGATCGGGCGGACCACTTCCAGCAGGGGGCCCAGCAGATCCTCGGCCAGTCGCGAGCGGGCCACGAGCACGCCGCCCGCCACGCCCAGCACCGCCGCCAGCAGGAAACCGGTGACGATGCGGGTCAGGCTGTCGGTGAGGTCCGTCCAGTAGTCCGCCCCGGACAGGCGGTCGGCGAAGGCGTGGGCCACGTCGGTGACCGTGGGGAACTGCGAGAAGCGCAGCCACAGGTCGATGTCCAGGCTGGTCAGCAGCTGCCAGAGGCCGAGAGCGGCCGCGACGGCGGCCACCCGCAGCGCATACCGGCCGATCGGCGGGAGTGGCCGCCGGTAGTGGCCCGCTCGCGGCGCGGGCGGGCTCATGCGGCACGCTCCAGGGCGTCGGCGTAGGTGATGACGCGGGCACCGCCGTGCGCGGATACATACGCCTGCGCGGTTGCCGGGGCGACGAACGGCAGGAGCTTCTCGCCGTCGGTCACCCAGACCGCCTTGTCGGCGAACCAGAGGGTGCCGGTGGTGGCGTCGGGCACGTAGGCGGCGCGGATGCCGTCCCGGTGGGCGGCCACGTACGTCAGGAGCTCCGCCGGGGACTTGAAGGCCTTGGTCTCCTCGGCGCCCTTCGGCCATGCCTCGCTCGCGGCCGCCGGGGGAGTGGCGGCGAGCTGCTTGTCGTACGACGTGCCGAGGGCCTTCTTCACGTACTGGTCGTCGACGAAGGAGTCCACGTCCACATCACCGGTCAGCTTCGCCGCCTTCAGGACCGACACGTCCTGCTTCAGCGCGGAGACGAGCTGCGGCTTGACGGCCGGGTCGAAGGTGGAGATGCCGTGGGCGCCGTTGTAGAGGTAGACGACCTCGGCGGGCAGGCCGGTGGCCTTCGCGACCTTCTCGGCAGCGGCCACGGGATGGGTGTCGAGGTAGTCGGTGGCCTCGGCCTGGGCCTTCAGGAAGGCCTCCAGCACGGCCGGGCTGTTCCTGGCGAAGTCCTCGCGGGCGGTGACGCCGTGGAAGGTGGGCAGGTTCAGCTGGGCGCCGTCGTAGAGGGCCTTCGCCTTGTCCTGGTAGGTGAGCAGGCCGGGCCAGGCGACGAACTGCGACAGCGCGTCCGCGCTGCCCGCGGTCAGGGCCGACGCGCCGACGGCGGGCTGCTGGTTGAGCTTCTCGATGCCGTCGTTCGGGTCGATGCCGGCGCGCTGCAGGGCCCGTACGAGGGTGCCGTCGGCGGCGGAGCCGACGCTCGTGGAGACCTTCTTGCCCTTGAGGTCCTTCAGGGAGGTGAGCTTGGAGTTGGGCGCGGTGACGATGGTGTTGAGGCCGCCGCGGAGGTTGTAGCCGGTGATGGAGACCAGGTGGGTGGGGCGGTTCAGCTGCTTGCCGCGGGCGGCGTTGATGAGCAGCGGGAAATCGCCCATCGAGCCGATGTCGACCTTCCCGGCGGTCATCTGGGCCGTGATGGGGGCGCCGGTGGCGTAGTCCTGCCAGTCGACCTTGTAGGTGCGGCCGTCGTGGAGGGAGTTCAGCTGCTTCTCGAAGTAGCCGAGGGAGCGCAGGAGGGTGCCTGCGGTGACCGTGTTGATGGTCTTGGACTGGTAGCCGACGGTGACCGTGACGGTGGAGCCGCCGGCGCCGGCCGCTCCGTTGGCGCCGCAGGCGGTGAGCGGCGCGAGGAGCAGGGCAGCGGCGGCGGCTGCGGCAAGTGCTGTGTGTTTCATGGGAGTTCGGCCTTTCACCGGAGCAGGTAGGGAATGTTCACCATCACGGCTCCGGTGGGACAGCGGGCCGCGCACGGGCCGCAGTACCAGCACTCGTCGACATGCATGTACGCCTTGCCGCTGCTTTCGTCGATGGCGAGGGAGTCCAGCGGGCACATGTCCACGCAGAGCGTGCAGCCGTCGATGCACTTCGACTCGTCGATGGTCACGGGCACGTCGGCCCGCTGAGGCGCCAAGGGCATGGCTGTCTCCAGGAATGTGCGCGAGCGGGGTGTTTACAGGGACCGGTGCAGCAGACCGCTCATCGAGATGCGGTCGCCGCGGAAGCGGATGAATTCCAGGTCGACGGGTCGCCCGTCGGCGAGGTACGTGAGACGTTCCAGCATCAGGACGGCCGCACCGCGCGGTGCCTGCAGTACGGCGGCGGAGTGGGCGTCGGCGTTCACCGCCTCAAGGCTGATCTCGGCGTGACCGAGATGCCGGCCGGTGAGTGTCTCCAGGAGCCGGAAGATGTCCGTGTTCTCCAGGTCCTCACTGAGCAGGGCGGTGCCGATGTCGAGGGGGATGTACGTGAGGTCGAGGGACAGGGGTAGGCCGTTCAGCCGGCGCAGACGTTCGATGTAGAGGACGTCGGTGCCGGGTGGGACGTGCAGGCGGTCGGCCACCGGGGACGGGGCGGGAGCGGGGCCCACGGTGCGGACCTCGTTGGTGACATGGCCGTGTTCACGCAGGGTTTCTGCGAGGCCCATCAGGCGGTCGAGTCCGTGGGGGTACTTCTGGGCCACGACGACCGTGCCGACGCCGGGGAGGCGTTCGACGAGGCCCTCGGCGCGCAGCAGGTCGAGGGCTTGACGAACGGTGTTGCGGGAGGCGCTGTAGTCCGTGGCGAGGGTCGTCTCGTGAGGAAGCGCGCCGTCCGGGAACCCCCCGGCCAGGAGCTGGTGGCGGAGCAGGTCGGCGAGCTGGCGAGCCCGGTCCGCACGCAGCCGCCGCCGCGCACGGTGGGCCGCGACGGTGGTCGCGCCCTGGCCGGCGTGGTCTCGGATGCGATCGGCGGGTGACATGTTTCGGACCATACCTATCTGGTAGGGAAAGCGGTGTTGCTGGAGTGTTGCGCCACCTGACACATGACCAGATGCCCGCCTGAACTGGGGTTTCGTCGGACAGACAGGGAGATCTGCCAGCGCCGGGCCCACGGTCCATGAGAGCAGACGAGGCGCTCAGCGCGAGATTTCGCAAAGCTGACTACGCGCCTGAACGCGGGCAGGACCTGCCTCCTCCGCACACGACAACACCGGCCCGCGTGCGGCGATGTGCTTATGCGGGGCCGGTGCCGTGTGCGCGTGGCTGAGGGGGTAGGGCGCGCACTCCGTGTCGATCGGGATCCGTTCGCTCAGCGGGTCACGAGCAGGCCGCAGCTGCGCAGCACCCACCGCTCCAGCGGGCTGAAGATCAGCAGGTCGATGGCGATGCCGACGAGCAGGATCAGGAAGATGGCCAGGAACACCTGCGACATGCTGGAGTTGTTGCGCCCGTTCTCCAGCAACTGGCCCAGACCGACGCCCAGATCGGGCGAGGACTCCCGAGTGCACCATCCGGCCGATGCCGATGCCGTAACGGCAGTAGCCTGCGGTGAAGGGAGGCCTGTTATGCCCGGGTGGATCGATCCCCGGTACCCCGACCTGGTTGCGGCGTGGAAGCGTGCGCAGCAGCCGGACTCACGTGACCCGGAGCGGGTCGCCCCGCTCCTCTCGTGGGGCGGCCGTCATGCTGAGGCGGTCACCGATTCGTTGCCTTTAGGGGCGCGGTGGAGATCTCTTCCAGGGACCGTGCACGGGTGTCCACTCCCGACAGGGTGACCGCGACGGTGGCGAGGGTGAGCGGCACCGCGCCGAGCAGCGCGGTGGTACGGAGAGACGGCGGAGCCACGGCCGCCGCGACCACAGCGATCATCAGCACGCCGCCGACCTTGGTGACCGCGGCCGTGAGTCCGGAAGCCTGCGAGCGAACCGCCGTCGGATACACCTCCGCCGTATAGGCACCGAGGACGGCGACGGCCGAGCCGGCCGACCAGATGGGGACGGCGAGCAGCAGGTGCAGCGGCAGTGGGTGCACGGCGATCCGGTCGCCCACCGTTGCCAGTGCCGCCATGGCGGCCGCGGTGCAGGCGCCCAGGAGGACGAGTGTGCCCTTGCTGCTCCACCGTCCGTACAGCCAGGCGATCGCGAGGTTGAAGGGCAGTCCCTGCAGAGCCGCGTCCCGCAGGGTGGAGTCCGCGGTCAGTTCGGTGAAGCCCAGGCGCTGCAGGTCGGTTGGGATCCACAACTGGAAGCCGTAGGTCACCAGGCCGATCCCGAGGGCGAGTACCACCAGGGGCAGGCCGACTCTGGTGTAGGGCGCCCGTAGGAGCTTCAGACAGCCGTCGCGGGGCGCGGCCGCGGGGACGTTCGCGAGAGAGGGCGGGGCGGAGGCCAACCGGGCGCCGTAGCGTGCCAGCACGGCCTCGGCGTCGGCGCGCCGCCCGCAGGCCGCGAGAAAGCGCGCGGACTCCGGGATCCAGCGGTTGAGCAGCAGCAGGACGACGCCCGTGGGCAGTCCGAGCAGCCACAGCACACGCCAGCCGAAGTGCGGCACGAGCAGTGAGGCCGCCCAGCTGGTCAGCACATAGCCGCCGGCGGTTCCGACGCCGCCGATGAGGACGACGATCCAGCCGCGCTGCCGGGTCGGCACGGTCTCCGTCAGCAGGGTGAAGGTGAGCGGGAGCATGCCGCCCGCGCTCGTCCCCATCAGGAAGCACATGAGGATGTTCATCCAGAACATCGGCATGGCTCCGCAGACGGACGTCGCGAGAAAGACGACACTGGCCAGCAGGATGGCGGGGCGGCGGCCGATGCGGTCGCCGAATCTGCCCCACAGGAAGGAGCCGATGACGGTTCCGCCGATTCCGGAGAGCGGCAGCAGCGCGACGGGCAGGCCGCCGTGCGGATGGACCGCCGAACGCAACCCGTATTCCTTGGCCACTCCCGGTACGACGAAACTCAGCGTCATGGGCTTCATGACGTCGACGGCCACGGCGAGCGTCATCACCACCGCCAGCGCCCAGTGTGCTCGTGTCAGCGGTACGTCGTCGGTGAAAGTCACCCGGAGTGGTTCCTGCCCGTCGTCGCCGGCCGTCCGGCGGGGGCCGACGATTCCGTAGGCGCACGCCGCCACCCCGGCCAGGATCAGCGTCATGCTGATCACCATGAGCGGGCTCGAGTCGCTGCCCGCCATGGAGGCCGGATGCCTCGGCGGGTGGGCGAGGTGCCCGTACATCGGCAGATGGCCCAGCGTGCCCGCGAGGCACAGGAGGGCGCCGCACCAGAACCAGCCCGGCCGAGCGAAGCCGACGCGATGTCCCATGGATCCCCACCTCTCGGAACCGGTGCCGGGAACACTGTGACAAGGTGGCTACCACACGTCAACGTCCGGATACTTTGTGCGATTGCCCTGCGTGAGTGACCCTCCGGGGCGCGTGTCAGTCGTGGAGCGCCTCTCGCCCCTTCCCGGCGGGCTCCGCGACGACGATGTGCGGCTGCGGGGATTCCCCCGCCTTCGTGAGCGCGGGTGGCTCGGCCGGCCTGGATGAAGCGGACGACGCCTCCCGCTCCGCCTCTTCGCGGCCGGCTCGGGTCTCGGCCTTGAGGATGCGCAACGACTTTCCGAGCGAGCGCGCGGTGTCCGGGAGCCGCTTCGCTCCGAACAGAACCATGACGACCAGGGCGATAATAATGATTTCGAGCAGACGGTTTTCCAGCATCGCGACCTTCTTCGGCTGGTGCGGACTCATCATTCTTGCGTGGTGACGGAATGGCTATTGTCACCTTTTCCGGAGTTCTACCCGTTTGATCGGAGGCCGTCGGGTGCGGTTCACCTGTTGGATGCAGGACCGGCCAGGTGCACTCTTTTAGCGGATCAAGACGGCGCCAAGTTGCCCCGAGGCTATTAATCGCAATAGATGACGTGCTGGAGGGGAAATAATAGTGCCGTTCTTGGTTCCAGATGCAGGAAAGTCGGCAGCCACCTGCGGTGGTCTGCGTTCCCGTGCTGCCCGGTTGCTGCGGCAGGACATGCGGCAGGTTGATTTCGGAGCGCGTCGATTCAGGCTTCGCTCAGGTCCGTCCCGGCAGCGGTTGGAGGATTCCGGAAGAGCCTTTCTCGAGGGCTTCAACCACTCGGTGGGTGCGCACAATACGGACGCGCTCGGCGCGGCACTCGACGGTGTCCCCGAAGAACTCCGAGGGTTTGCCTTCGAGGGCGCGGGCATGGGCTGCGCGCTGCTCGATCTGCTCACCCTGTCCCGGGGGCGCAGACTGCGGGAATTTCTTGAGGGACCGGGTGTCGACTATCCGCATCTGATCCATGTAGGTGTCGGCTGGGCCTTCGGCAAACTGCGCCTGCGCCCCTGGCGCGGACTCCGCGCCGGTGACCCCTTGCTGCACTGGCTCGCCTGGGACGGATTCGGTTTCTACCAGGGGTTCTTCGACTCGGACCGGGTCGTGGCGGGGCAGCGGTTGGAGCGGGGCCTCGACCTGTGGCAGCGTGCCGTGCGAGACCAGGGGCTCGGGCGGTGCCTGTGGTTCCACGAATGCGCGGACCCCGAGGCGCTGGGCCTGCGGGTGGCCGAGTTCCCCTCGTGGCGGCGGGCGGATCTGTGGAGCGGTATCGGCCTCGCGGCCGTGTACGCAGGGGGTGCGGACCAGGACGAACTGCGCGCGCTGGTCGAGGCGGCGGGCGACTACCGGGCCCACCTGGCTCAGGGTGCCGCCTTCGCCGCTGCGGCCCGGCTGCGCGCCCGTACCCCCCTGCCCGAGCACTGCGACCGTGGGGTCCTGGCCCTCGCCGGGGTGCCGGCGCAGACCGCGGCCGACTGGACCGACACCGCACGTGCCGAGCTGGGCCCCGACCCCCGTACGGGACAGCACTACGGGGAGTGGCGGGCCGGGATCAGACGGCTGTGGGCGGCCCATCACGGTCCCGGTCCGACCGATGCCCCCACGCAGCGCCCTGCCCAGGACGCCCGGACCACCGAGGCCGCCGTGTCCGCGCCCCGCTCCTGGGCCGTCGAGCCCGCCGAGTCCGCGACTCGCTCTCGGAGGAGCCGATGAACTCGCTCGTCTGTCATGTGAGAGCGCATGCCGCCAAGGCTGTGGCGGTGTGCTGCTGTCTCACGGCCTTCTCCCTGGCCCAGCCGGACGCGGTGTCCGCGGACAGCCGGGCGGAGGCGGCCGCGCCCTTCCACTTCACGGCACACCCGCTGAACGCACCCGACCGGCCGGGCGAGCGCCGGGTGCGCCCGGTGGCGCCGGCGTTCCACCACATCCGGTCGTGGATCTCCTCGGTCGGAGCCGGCGCCGGGCTGTTCGCCGTGGACGGCGGGACGGTCGCTCACGACGTATGCCTGGTCGACCCGCGCACGGACACCGTCACCGTCGAGCCGGCGCCCGGCACCGGGAAGCGGTACCGCCCCTTCACCCTTGCGGCGAAGGGCCTGTACATGCCGTCGTACGCGGCCCCGATGGGCTGCATGCCGGCCGACCTGAACCAGGACGGCCGGCAGGACCTGGTGGTCTACTACTGGGGCCGCTCGCCCGTGCTCTTCCTGCGCCGCCCCGGTACCGCTCCCTCCCGGGCCGCCTTCGTGCCGCGGGAACTGGTCCCCGGCCACCCGGTGTGGAACACCAACGCGATGACCCTGGGCGACTTCGAGGGCAACGGGCACCTCGACCTCGTCGTAGGCAACTACTTCAAGGACGGGGCCCGGGTACTGGACCCCACCGCCAGGCAGTCCGAACTCCAGATGCCGTCGTCGATGTCCCACGCGCTGAACGGCGGCACACTGCGCTACTTCCGCTTCACCGGCGGCCGTTCGGGCCGGAAGCCCGAGGCCCGCTTCACCGAGGTCCAGGGCGCTTTCGGGCCGAAGCCCCCGACCGGCTGGACGCTGGCTCTCGGCGCCCAGGACCTGGACGGCGACGGACTGCCGGACCTCTACCAGGCGAACGACTTCGGCCGAGGCCGGCTGCTGATCAACGAGTCCAGGCCCGGCGTCCCCAAGTTCCGTCTGGCCACGGGAACCCGCCACTTCACCACCCCGAAGTCCAAGCAGCTGGGCAACGGCTCGTTCAAGGGCATGGGCGTCGCCTTCGCCGACCTGGACCGCAGCGGAACCCAGTCCATCCTGGTGGGCAACATCACCGAGCCCTACGCGCTCCTGGAGAGCAACTTCGTCTTCCGGCCCACGGTGCCCCGCGACCGGCTGGGCGCCCTGCTCCACCGCGGCGAGGCTCCCTACGACGACCACAGCGAGGGCATGGGGCTGTCCCGCTCCGGCTGGACGTGGGACCTCGTCGCGGCCGACTTCGACAACTCGGGCTATCCCCAGGTGATGCACGCCACCGGATTCCTGGCGGGCAGGACCGATCGCTGGGCGCAGCTGCAGGAGGCGGCGATGTCCAACGACCTGATCCTGCAGCACCCCGATCTCTGGCCCAACGTCGAACCGGGGGACGATCTATCCGGCCACGACCCGAACACCTTCTTCGTCCGGACTCCCCAGGGCCGCTATGTGAACCTCGCCAGGGAAGCCGGGGTCGCGTCCACCGCGGTCACCCGGGGATTCGCCGTCGGTGACGTCACCGGTGACGGACGGCTCGACTTCGTCGCGGCCAATCAGTGGGGACAGTCGGTGTTCTACCGGAACCAGTCCAAGGCGGCCCCCTTCCTAGGGCTGCACCTGCGGCTGCCCACCGGCTCACGGCACGCCACCACCCCGGCCATCGGCGCCGTCGCCCGGCTGCACCTGCCCGACGGGAAGGTGACCGAGCAACAGCTCTACCCCGCCAACGGGCACGGCGGAGTCGCCGCTCCGGATCTCCACTTCGGCCTGGGCGGAGAGAATCCGGCCCGCCCGATGCGCGTGGACCTCTCCTGGCGAGACCTCCACGGAGTACGGCACGAGCGCACCGCAACCCTCCCACCGGGCTGGCACACCCTCGTGCTGGCAGCCGACGGAACCATCGCGGAGGTTCCCGCATGACGACCGACCACACCTGCGCCGCCGACACCGGCAAGCCCTGCGCCCCGTGCCGGCGCAGCAAGGCGCTGCGCCGCTTCGCGATGTCCATCACGGCCGCCACCGTCCTCGGCCACACCGTCCTCGGCTTCGAACAGGCCTATGCCACACCGCTGTTCTCCGTCCTGGCCGCGGTGCTCACCGAACTGCTCCTGGAAACGGCCGAGGCATGGGGCCTACGGCGCCCGGCCCGGTACCGGCGGCCGCTCGGCGAAGTGATCGACTTCCTGCTGCCCGCCTACATCGGGGGCCTGGCCTGCGCGATGCTGCTGTACGCCAACAGCCGCATCTGGCCCACGCTGCTGGCCGCGATCGTCGGTGTGTCCAGCAAGTACCTGTTCCGGGTACGGGTGATGGGCAAGGCCCGGCACGTCCTCAACCCCAGCAACTTCGGCATCGTCACCGTCCTGCTGCTGTTCCCGTGGGTGGGCATCGCACCGCCGTACGAGTTCACCGAGTGGCTGAACGGCTGGTGGGGTGCGGTTCCGCCGTTGGTGGTGCTGGTTCTCGGCACCCTGCTGAACGGCAAGCTGACCGGCAAACTGCCGCTGATCCTCGGCTGGGCGGGCGGTTTCGCGGTGCAGGCACTGCTGCGGGGCGCGGTCACCGACGTCTCCACTGTCAGCGCCCTGCTGCCGATGACCGGCACCGCCTTCGTGCTGTTCACCAACTACATGATCACCGATCCCGGCACCTCGCCGTGGCGTCGCCGCAACCAGGTCGTCTTCGGCGCGACCATCGCCGCGGCGTACGGAGTTCTCGTTCAACTGCACATCGTCTTCGGCCTGTTCTTCGCCCTGGTCATCGCCTGCGTGCTGCGCGCGGCACTGCTGGCCTTCCTCTCGGCGCGCGGCGCCAGCGGTATCCCGGCCCCCCGCCAGGAAGCGGGGCAGGCCGATGCCCAGAACGCCCGTGCCACAGCCGCTTCCGGCGCCGGCGCCGCGGTCGCCGACGCGTCCTGACTGGCTAGGAGAGTCGCCGTTGTCCCCGTACGAGAAGGCCGGCGCGGCATCCCACGACGGCATCGCCGTCGTGGGCATGGCCTGCCGCTACCCCGATGCCGACGACCCCGCGCAGCTGTGGGACCTCGTCCTGCGCAAGCGGCGCGCGTTCCGCCGACTGCCCGAGGAACGCCTCGCCGTCGAGGACTACGCCGACCCGACGCGCCGCGACCCGGACAGCACCTACGCGACCAGGGCCGCCCTGCTGGAGGGCTGGCGCTTCGACCGGGGTGCCTTCCGCGTCCCCGGCGCGGTGCACCGAGCCACGGATCCCGCCCACTGGCTCGCGCTGGAGACCGCGGCCCGCGCGCTGGAGGACGCCGGGGTCCCCGGCGGCGCCGGCCTCGACCGGGACCGGGTCGCGGTGGTCATCGGCAACACCCTCACCGGCGAGGTCACTCGCGCCCGCACCATGCGGCTGCGCTGGCCGTACGTGCGGGCCGTGCTCGACGCCGTCCTGTCGGAGGAGGGACTCACCGGGACACAGCGCGAGAAGGTGCTCGCCCGGACCGCGGAGCGCTACCTGGAGCCGTTCCCCGCCCCCGACGACGAGTTCCTGGCCGGCGGCCTCGCCAACACCATCGCGGGCCGGATCTGCAACCAGTTCGACTTCCACGGCGGCGGATTCACCGTGGACGGTGCCTGCGCCTCCTCGCTGCTCGCCGTGACCACGGCCTGCGGCCGGCTGCGCGAGGGCAGCGCCGACCTGGTGCTGGCCGGAGGCGTGGACATCAGCCTCGACCCGTTCGAACTCGTCGGGTTCGCGCGGCTCGGCGCGCTGGCCGAGGACCAGATGCGGATCTACGACAAGCAGGCCACCGGCTTCCTGCCCGGCGAGGGATGCGGGGTCGTCGCCCTGATGCGCGCCCGGGACGCGGCCGCCGCGGGGATGCCCGTCTACGCCGAGATCCGGGGCTGGGGGATCTCCTCGGACGGCGCGGGCGGCATCACCCGCCCCGATCAACGGGGCCAGCTCCTGGCGCTGCGCCAGGCCTACGCCCACGCGGGTCTCGACCCGGCCGCCACGGGGCTGCTGGAGGGGCACGGAACCGGTACGGCCTTGGGCGACGCGATCGAGCTGCAGGCGCTGTGCGCCCTGCGCGCCGGGTCCCCGCGGCCGGCCGCGCTCGGATCGGTCAAGGCCAACATCGGCCACACCAAGGCCGCGGCCGGACTGGCCGGGCTGATCAAGGCGTGTCTGAGCGTGCACGGCGGCGTGCTGCCGCCGACCACGGGATGCGACAGCCCACGGGACGAACTCGTCGGTGAGGGCGCGGTGCTGCGGATCCTCGCCGACGCGACCGAGTGGCCGCCCGGGCCACGCCTCGCCGGGGTGAGCGCCTTCGGGTTCGGCGGCATCAACACCCATGTGGTGCTGAGCGAGCCCCGGCACCCGGGGCCGCGGGCCACCGCCCTTTCCGCTGTGCCCCGCGCCCGCCGTGCCGACCCCGAGCAGGAGCTGATCCTGCTCAGCTCGGACAGCCCCGAGGAGCTGTCGGCCCGGCTGCGACGCCTGGCACGGCTCGCCCCGCGGCTGTGCGACGCCGAACTCCACGACCTCGCCTGCGCCTGGGGCCGCGCACCCCACCTCGGCCCGGTCCGCGCCGCCCTGATCGCAGCTTCCCCCGAGCAGCTCGCCCGGCGCGCCGATGCCGCCGCGGCTGCCCTCGCCGAGG
>NZ_CM002285.1:6967194-6982758 GCF_000497445.1 Streptomyces roseochromogenus subsp. oscitans DS 12.976
CCCACGGTGTCCCTGGACGTCGGGGCGGCGGAGCCGGGGCCGCGCGCGCAGACGGCGGCCGCGCTCTTCGCCTGCGGCGCGCTCGCCTCGGCGGAGGCGCTGTTCGAGGGCCGCGAGAGCCGTCCCGTGGACCCGTGGCGGGAGCGAGTGTTCATCAGCAACCCCTGCGCCCGGCCCGCATCCGGTCCGGGCTTCTCACCGGCCGCAGGGGCCGCACCGGCCGGACCTGCCGAGGGGGCTGGATCCGCTGGATCCGCTGGGTCGGCCGCACCGGGTGAACGAGCCGTACCCGCCCGGTCGTTCGCGTCCGGCAGGCCGTCCGGCTCCGTGGCCGCCGGGCAGGCCGTACCGGTCGGACCTGTCGAAGGGAGCGCGTCCACCGGGTCGGTCGCACCGAGCGAACAGGTGGTCCCCGCCCGGCCGTTGGCGTCCGTGCCTGCCGGGCAGGCCGCACCGGTCCGGGCTGCCGAGCGGACCGTGCCCACCGAACAGCCCGTTGCCGCTGGGCCGTTCACTGCCGCCAGGCCCGACGAGCCCGACGTCCACCCCTCCGACGAGGACGTCGCCGGCATCGTGCTGCGCTCGGTCGCCCAGGCCACGGAGTTCGAGCCGGCGGCGCTCACGCCGGACCAGCGTCTGCTCAGCGATCTCCATCTGTCGTCGCTGAAGGTCACCCAGCTGGTCGCCGAGGCCGCCCGCGCGGCGGGCCGTGAGCCCCCGGCCGCGCCGCTGACCATGGCGGACGCGTCGCTCGCCGAGATCATCGAGGTGGTGCGCGCGCTCCCCGGAGCCGGCAGCGGCGACGGGCCGGACGCGATCGCCCCGGGGGTCGCGCCCTGGATCCGCTGCTTCACCGAGGAACTGCGTCCCGTAGCGCCGCCCGCCCCGGACCCAGCCGACCGCCCGGGCCGGGTCACCGTCGCGGCACCTCGGGGAGTGGCGCCCGTTGCCTTCCGGCCGGCGGCCGACGAGCCGACGGGCCAGGCCGAACTGCTGTACGTTCCCGACGCGGAGTCGCCGGAAGGGCTCGCCGGGCTCCTCGGCGCGGCCCGCTCGGCCATCGCCGGTGGCGGCCGGCTCGTCCTGGTCACGCATGGTTCGGGCCTGTCCGGCTTCGCGGGCAGTCTGCACCAGGAACACCCGCGGCTCGGCATCACCCTGCTCCGGGTCCCGCCGACCGAGGCGGGCCTGGCGGCCGTCTCGGCCTTCGCGGGGGCCGAGCCCGGGGTGCTGCGGGAACTCGTGGTGCTCGAAGACGGCACCTGTGCCGAGCCGGTCGCCATGCCTCTCCCCGAACCGGACGCCGTAGCCGAACCGGTGCTCGGCCCGGGGGACGTGCTGCTGGTCAGCGGCGGCGGCAAGGGCCTGGGCTTCGAGGCGGCCGCCGCCTTCGCCCGTACGACGGGTGTCTCGCTCGCCCTGCTCGGCCGCGGCGATCCGGCTCGGGACGCGGCGCTGCGGCGGAACCTGGAACGGCTCGCCGAACTCGGCGCCACGGTCCGCTATCAGCGGGCGGACATCACCGACCCGCGCGCCACCGCGCACGCGGTCGCCGAGGTGGAGCGCGAACTGGGCCCGGTCACCGCTGTGCTGCACGCGGCCGGGATCAACCAGCCGCAGCGCTTCGACGACCTCACCGAAACCGACGTACGAACGCACCTGGCACCGAAGACAACGGGTCTGGCCCATCTGCTGGCCGCGGTGGACCGCGGCCGGCTGCGTCTGCTGATCGGATTCGGCTCGGTGATCGGCCGCTACGGGCTGGCGGGCGAGTGCCACTACGCGCTCGCCAACGGCCGACTGCGCCAGATGCTCCAGGACGAGGCCCGTGACCTGCCCGGATGTCGCACCCTGGTGCTCGACTGGTCAGTGTGGGCCGGCGTGGGCATGGGGGAACGGCTCGGCGTGCTGGACCAGTTGGCCCGCAGCGACGTCACGCCGATCCCCGTCGAGCAGGGCCTGGACCTGTTGCTGCGGCTGGCCGCCGCTCCGGGCCTGCCCACGGCGGTGACCGTGCACGGGCGCATGGGACTGCCACCGCGCCCGCTGCCCGCGGACGCGTTCGGCCCCGCGGCCCGGTTCCTGACGCGTCCGCGCGTCCACTACCCGGGCGTGGAACTCGTCGTGGACAACGCGATGACCGAGGCCACCGACCCGTATCTGAGCGACCATCGCGTCGACGGGCTGCCGGTGCTGCCCGCCGTCGTCGGTCTGGAGGCGATGGCCCAGGCCGCCTCCGTATTGGCGGGCCGGCCGCTGCGCCGCTGCCGCGAGGTGACGTTCGACCGGCCCGTCACGTCGGCGGCCGGCGCCGCGCGCACCCTGCGGCTGTGCGCGCTCGCCGAGGGCGGCGCCGTCACCGTGGCCCTGCGCAGCGACGAGACGGCGTTCCGGGCGGACCACTTCCGCGCCGTGTTCCCGCTGCCGGACGGCGACGGCGATCCGGACGACGACGGCGATACGGAGCCGATGGGCGACGCGCCGTCCCTGCCGCCGGTGACCGGCGACGACCCCGAGGTCCCGGCCGCGGACCTCTACGGGCCGCTCTACTTCCACACCGGCCGCTTCCGGCTGGTCGAGCGGCTGAACGCCCTGCGAGCCCGGCAGGTCAGGGCCCGGCTGGGCCCGGCCGTGGAGGCGGGCTGGTTCGCCCAGGGACTGGCCCAGGGCCTGCTCCTCGGCAGCCCCGGGCGCAATGACGCGATCATCCACGCGCTGCAGGCCTGTGTCCCGGGCCGGCGGCTGCTGCCCGTGGGCTGCGAGGAGTTCCAGGCCGTTGAAGAGGGCACGGAACAGGGCTCGGCCGGTGCGGACGGTGCCGTCACGGTGCATGCCCGGGAGCTCAGGTCCGAGGGGGGTGCGTACGAATGGGACGTCGAGGCCGTGAACGAGGGCGGCCGGGTCCTGGTCCGCTGGCGTCGGCTGCGGCTGCTGGACGTGGGCCGGCTGCCGCGCCGGGAGCGCTGGAGCAGGCCGCTGCTAGCGGTGCACCTGGAACGGGGCGCGCTCGCGCTCGGCCTGGACCCCGCCCTGACACTCGGCATCGAGTCGCGCGGACCGCGAGAACGCACCGTCCCTCCGGTGCGGCCACCGTACGGCACCTCGCGCAGCCACTGTGGTCCGCTGACCCTGGTCGCCACCGCGCCGGCCGGTGTCGCCGTGGACTGGCAGCGGATCACCCCCGCCGAGGCGGACGGGGTGCGCTCGGCGCTCGGCGCCCCGTACGAGGGCCTGTGGAGGAAGCTGCGCCTGGCGCTGGACGAACCGGACCACGCCATCGCGGCACGGCTGTGGACAGTGGCCGAGTGCGGCAGCAAGGCGGGGTGCGGCCCCACCGCGCCCGTGACCGTGGACGGGATCTTCGAGGACGGCTGGGTCCGCTTCCGCAGCGGGCGTTCGCTCATCGCGACCGCGGTGGTCCCGGACCGGCTGGCCCCCGAGGGCGCGCCGGAACCGGAGCCGTACGTCGGCGACGTGTCGGGCACCGGCGAGGTGTCGGGCCCGGTGATCGCCGTGGCCGTGATGACAGGAGCGGGAGGCACACATGTGGCAGCGCACGACGTACAACCACCGGCATCTGGTGATGCTGGAAGAGACGAACCTCGTTGGGAACGTGTACTTCAGTAACTACTTCCTGTGGCAGGGGCATTGCCGCGAGCGCTTCCTGGCCGAGCGGGCACCGGGAGTGCTCCGAGCCCTGCGCGAGGACTTCGCCATGGTCACCGTCTCCAGCCGCTGTGACTTCCTCGCCGAGCTGTACGCCGCCGAGGAGGTGGAGGTCCGGATGTCGCTCGGCGCGCGCGAGTCGAACCAGGTCACCATGGTCTTCGACTACTACCGGGTGCAGGGCAGGACGGCTCAGCTGGTGGCTCGGGGAGAGCAGACCATCGCCTGTATGCGGCGCACCGCGGAGGGGATGGAGCCGGTGGACGTGCCCGAGGAGTTCGCCGAGGCGCTGCGCCCCTACGAGCGGGAACCCGTCCTGGCGGTGGCCCGGAGTGTCTGAACCGGACTCCCGCCCCGGTTGCGCCGTCTCCGCGGCCTTGCCGCTGCCTGCCTGCACCGCCGTGGTGGGGTGCGGACGCATAGGGTCCGCTCTGCTGCGCGCCGCGCTGCGGCAGGGCCTCGAGGTGCTGGCCGGGGTCCGCGAGCACCGCCGCAGACGGCCCGGTGTGCCGCCGGAGGTGGTGCAGCTGGCGCCCGGAAAGGCCGCGGCGGCGGCCGAGCTGGTGGTGCTCGCGGTGCCGCCGGGCGAGCCACTGCGGCAGCTGGCGGAGCAGTTGGAACCGGTCCTGGCCGGCAAGGTGGTGCTGGAGCTGTCCAACCCCGTGATGCCCCGGGGTGACATGCCTGCACCGCGCGGGCCCTGGGGGCCGAGCGAGGCGGAGCTGCTGGCCCGCCGCCTGCCCCGGACGCGCGTGGCGAAGGCGCTGAACACGGTCTCGGCCAAGGCCCTCGGACGGCTTGGGTCGGTGCCCTCGGCGGAGTGGCGCCGGCCGAGCGTACCCGTCGCCGTGGACGATCCGTCGGCGCAGCGACTGGTCTGCGCCTGGGTGGAAGCGCTGGGCTTCGAGGCCGTGCCGGCGGGACCCCTCACGCATGCCCGCTGGCTGGAGCACTTGGCCCAACTGCTGTGCCACATCGACGCGCAGTCGGGGCGTACCGGCTTGGTCGGATGCCGGATCCTGCGCCCCTGAACCGTCACTGGACGTGAGTCATCGATCCGTCGGCAGCCTGAAGGAGGGCACCCATGTACGGAACGCTCGATTCTGATTGCAAGGAAGCAAAGGGAGCAAAGGAAGCAGACGGGAGGACGCTCGTCCCGTTGCTGATGCCCGCTCCGCATGGTCCGCTCGCGGGCGTCGAGATCCGCCGTCCGGGTCCGTCCGGCCCTCACTGGAACGGCAGCAGAGTGGCGCTGGTGTCCGGAGCGGGGGGCGCCAAGGAGGACTTCCTTCCGCTGATGCACCGCCTGGTCGAGGCGGGACGCCGGCTCTTCGCGGTGGATCTGCGCGGCCAGAACGAGACCCCTGGCCTTGACGACCCCGCCGCGTACGGTATCGGCGCGCTGGCCACCGACCTGGCCGTCGCGATGACGGCGGTGTGCGCCCGTAAGCCTGTGCACCTCGTCGGCCACGGTGCCGGCGCCCTCGTGGCGGCCACCGCCGTGCTGCAGGCCCGCTCCCGGGAGAGGTTCACACCGTCGACGTACCTCAGTCTCACTCTCGTCGCCCCCTGCTGGGGCGGGCCCATGACGGCCGGTGACGCGGAGCCCGCCGACTGGGAGCTGCTGATGGCGCGGCAGCACCGCGGCGGCACCATGGCCGACGAGCGCCGTGCCGTGATCCGGCAGCGGCTGGCCCGCAGCCACCCGATGAGCCTCGAGCACCTGGCTTCGGCCACCGCCGGACCGGATCTCGTCACCGGACTGCGCGCCGAAGGCATCCGGATGCTGGTGGTGGGCGGCGCGGAGGACCCGCTGGTCCCGGTGGACCGCACCGCGGAACTGGCCCGGCGACTCGGTGCGCGCCACGGTGTCGTCCCTGGGGCCGGACATCTGCCGCACCACGACAACCCCGATGCCCTCGCCGGAACTCTGACGGCGTTCTGGGCGGAGGACGGTACGTAACGGTGTCGCGGGGGCGTCAGGGCTGGAGGGGAACGGCGTCGCGGTAGCCGTGGGCGGTGATGTGACGGGCCATCTCGGTGTACGCGGCCGCCTGGTCGGGGGCGGTGGTGGCCAGGCCGTCGACGTAGCGGTTGAACATGCAGAACGCCGCCGCGATCAGCACGGTGTCATGGATCTCCGTGTCCGTCGCCCCGGCGACGCGGGCGGTCTTGATGTGCTCGTCGGTGACCGCGCGGCCGCTCTCCTGGACCGCGTCGGCCACGGCGAGCAGAGCCTTGAGCTTGTCGGAGACGGGCGCTGTGGCCGGGTCGGCGCGGACCTGGTCGACCAGGGGCATGCCCTGGTCCAGCTGGACAGCGGCGAACGCGGCGTGGCTGTCGGTGCAGAAGCGGCAGCTGTTGAGGTGGGAGACCCGGGCGGCGATCAGTTCCCGCTCGCCCCGGCTCAGGGCGCTGGGCCCGCGCAGCAGGACCTCGGCCAGCTCGCTCAGCGGTGCGGCCGTCTCGGGCCGGAAAGCGAACAGCGACACGATCCCGGGCAGGTCGTTGCCCAGCTCGATGTGCGGCATACGGGGCTCCTTCAGTCGGTTACCGTTTCCGCCGCCTCGCTACGGGCCCCCACGCCACCGCGACGGCACCGGCTGCCAGAGTTCTGACAGACCGTCATCCTGCTCGCCCGCGGCACGGCCGAAACACGCCCTCCGCCGGGGGAGGGCGGCGCTCGCGTCAGGAGTGCTCGGAGTGCTCGGCCAGCACGGTGAACGGCTCGATGGTGGCGACGGTCACCCCCGGCATGCCGGTGAGTGCCAGGCCCACCGGTTGCCGCGAGGCCAGGGTATGGCGGTGCAGCTCCCAGCTCGTGAGGTTGTCGTTCTCCAGGACCAGCGGTTCGGTGGTGGTGAGGGTGACCGACCCGGCGGTGGACGGGGCGGAGCCCAGGCCCAGGAGGCGGGGGCCGATCCGGTCCAGGAGGCCCGGTAGCGCGCGTTCGACCTCGACGGTGAGGCTGGGACAGACCAGGCGCAGCTCATAGCGCGGCGCCTTGGCATCGGCCAGGCGCAGGGTGCTGGGCGGCAGCGAGCGGGGGTCGGCTTCCTCGGTGATGGTGATCCGGCCGAACCGGGCGCTGTCGCCCTGCATCCGGTGCTCCAGCACCCGCAGCCGCCACGACCTGCCTGAGTGGTCGCCCGGATCGGCCTCGACACGCAGCCGGATCGCGCAGTCGATGTCGACGGTGCCCGATCCGGCAAGGGTGCGCAGCACCACCCCGCGTGCCGTGCTGGCGCACCGGATCTCCTGCCCAGCGCGCGGCAGCGAGGAATCGGCCGCATACGTCGCCGCATACGACTTCGAGGGGGCCGCCCACCAGACACCCGCCGCGAGCGCGGCGGCCCCGGTGGCGGTGAGGAAGCCGCGACGGTCGGCAGATGCCTGATCAAGTGAACTCATGCTGCCGAATCTAAGGGGCGGATATACGGCAGATCCCCGTACCGGCGCCGGCGTGGCGATCATTCCGCCCGACCGGAGGAAGCGTGACGGGACCGCCGACCGCACCGCCCGCCCCGTGGACGTGCGGTGCGGTGGTGCGCGGCCGGCCTGCCGCACGTCCGGTCAGACGCCCAGCGCCTCGGCGGCCAGGGCGGTTCCCCGTACACGTGCCTCGATCTTGGCGAAGGCCAGGTCGCGCGAGGTGGACGTGTCGTCGGCGAACGGCGAGAAGCCGCAGTCGTCGCAGGTGCCCAGCTGGTCCACCGGGATGTGGCGGGCGGCGAGCAGCACCCGGTCGCGTACCTCCTCGGGGGTCTCCACCGTCGTGCCGATGGGATCGGTCACACCGACGAACACCCGGATGCCGGGGCGCAGTTGGCCGGCGATGATGCGAAGGACCCGCTCGGGGTCGGCCTCGCTGGCCAGCTGGACGTAGAAGTTGCCCGCCTTCAGCTGGAAGAGCTTGGGCAGCAGTCCGGCGTAGTCGACGTCCAGGCTGTGGGTGGAGTCGTGGTCGCCGCCGGGGCAGGTGTGCACCCCGAGGCGGGCCCGCTCCGCCTCGCCGAACCGGCCGAGCACCTCGTTGTTGAGCGCGATGAAGTCGTCGAGAATCGCGCCGCTCGGATCCAGCTTGAGCGAGAGGCGGCCCTCGGTGAAGTCGAGCTGGACCACGTGCGCGCCCGCCTCCAGGCAGCCGCGGATGTCGGCCTCCGCCTCGTCGGCCAGGTCCCTCAGGAACGCCTCGCGGGAGTAGCCCGCGATGGACTCGGCCGGGTAGAGCAGGCTGAGCGCCGAGGGCGCGATGACCGCCTGTTTGAGAGGGAGGTCGGTGTGCCGCCGGGCGTCGCGCAGATACGACTCGGCGCGGACCTGGTAGCGGAACGGCCCCTCGGTCAGATGCGGCAGCTGCCGGGTGTGGCCGTCGGCGAACGGGATGGTGACGCCGTCCGGGGCGAGGGTGGCCAGGCCCGCGATCGGGTAGGTGGCGAAGCTGGGCTTGGCCTGCTCGCCGTCGACGAGGACGGGGCAGCCCAGCTGTTCGAGGCGGGCGAGCGTGTCCGCCGACGCCTGCTCCTGAAGCTCCGTCAGTTCCTTGTCGGTCAACCGGCCTTGGGCGTGCTCACCGACAGCCTGCTGCAGGGCGCGGGGGCGGGGGATGCTGCCGATCGGCTCCGTAGGGATGCTCATGGGCGGACCATAGGAAGCCCCATGCCTCCCGACAAGCCGCGGGGCGCGAAGGCCCCCGCGAGTTCACCGGATCGGGATGCCCGTCCAGGCGCCTAGTTGACCCGGCAACGCCATGGGCGAACGAGTGAATCCCCGGCTGCACGCCCCCTGTTTGTCATGATATGTGGTGTGAAATGCACTCATGATATGTATTCGCCCGATCCAGCGACCTCGCCGTACCTCTTGGAGCGATGGTGTTCAACCTGAGCCCGTTCACCCTGGTCGCTCTCGCTCTGATCGCGATGTTCCTCTACGGCCCCGACAGGCTGCCCAAGGCCGTCGGGGAGGCGGCTCGTGGCCTGCGCAGGCTGCGTACGGCGCTGCGCGGCGCCACCGACGGGGTACGGCGGGAGCTGGGTCCCGAGTACCAGGATCTGCGCCTGCGCGACCTCAACCCGCGGGCGTTCGTCGCGAAGCACCTGCTGGAGGACGACAGGCCCTGGGACCCGCCGAAGCCGCAGTGGCAGTCGGGCCCGAAGCCCGAGGGCTGGCCGGAGCACGTGCCGTTCCCCTCGGCCGCCGAGATGGGCATGGACGAGGGGGCTGACCCGTTCAGCGCACCCATCCCGCGGGAGCGGACCTCGTCGCCGTCGCGGGACACCTCGGCGGACGCGGTGTCACAGAAGCCCGCCGAGGAAGCGTCACAGGCGTCCGCGGAGGGCGCACCGGTGTCACAGGCACCCGCTGTCCAGGCGTCCGCTGCGCAGGCATCCGTGCCTGAGCGCGGCGAGGGCGTACGGATTCACGACCGCTGATCTCGTCGCTCACGCATGAGGAGTTCCGACCCCGTGGACACGAACCGACTCGACAAACTTCGGCCCCCGGCCGCCCCGGGCGGCCGGATGCCTCTGCGTGAGCATCTGCGCGAGCTTCGGAACCGCTTGGCGAAGGCCCTGCTCTTCGTGTTCCTCGGCACGGTGGCCGGCTGGTATCTGCACCCCTGGCTGATCACCGAACTGACGGGTCCCAGCTGCCACCTCCCTGGTCTGCACGGGATCGCGCCCGCGACCTCCGCCTGCCCCAACGGGCTGATGGTGATGCAGGGCGTGATGACCCCGCTGACCTTCACCTTCAAGGTGGCCCTGGCCGCGGGAGTGGTGATCTCCAGCCCGTTCTGGTCGTACCAGCTGTGGGCGTTCGCGGCGCCGGGGCTGCACCGCCACGAGAAGCGCTACACGCTCGGGTTCGTCGCCGCCGCCGTACCGCTGTTCCTGTCCGGGGCAGGGCTGGCCTACTGGGTGTTCCCGAAGGCCTTGCAGATCCTGCTCGGGTTCACGCCGGGTTCCTTCAGCAACTTTCTCCAGGGCGATCAGTTCCTGGAGTTCTTCATCAGGATGATCCTGGTGTTCGGCATCTCCTTCGAGATGCCGCTGCTGCTGGTGCTGCTCAACTTCGCGGGTGTCGTGAGCGCCCGGAGCCTGCTGGCCCGCTGGCGGACCCTCGTCATGCTGATCTTCGTGTTCTCGGCGCTGGCCACCCCCACGGGCGACCCGCTCACCATGATGGTCCTCGCGGTGCCGATGACCGCCCTGTTCGCCGTGTCGCTGTCCGTGATCGTCTGGCGCGACCGGGCGCGCACGCGCAGGGCGGCATCGGCGGCGCTCTCGCCCGACGAGGCGTCGTCGATCGACCTGACGCCGTCGCAGATCGAGGTTCCGGTGGGAAGCGGGGACTGACACGCCGCCGCGCCCGCCAAGGAGTCATCCCGGAGTCGTCCCGGAGCCGTCTCAGAACCATCAGAGCCATCTCAACGTCCTTTCGGAGTCATCGATGAACGCCGACACCGTCCGGCCGCACGCGGACCCGGTCGCCACCGTCCCGCGCCGAGCGCTCGTCGGGCGCGCGGCGGTCCTCCTGCTGCTCCTGCTGCGCGGCGGCGCGGCACTCGCCCGGCAGACGGCGGTCGGGATCCTGCGCCGCGACCTCCGTACCCGCCGGGACCGCTGGCTGGTGGACCTGGTCACCCGGCTCGGACCCGCCTTCGTCAAGACCGCCCAGCTGCTGGCCACCCGGGTGGACGTACTGCCGCCGCGCGTGTGCGCCGCGCTCGCCCGCCTGCATGACGGCGTCCGGCCTGTGCCGCTGACGGCCGTGGCCGGCGAACTGCGGGACACCGGCCTTGTACTGGACCGGGGGACCGACGGGATCGCCCGCCCGGTCGCCGCCGGCAGCATCGCCTGCGTCTACCGTGCGACCGCCCCCGACGGTCGGAGGATCGCGGTGAAGCTGCGGCGCCCCGAGGTCGCCCGGCAGCTGGCGCTGGACCTGGAACTCATGCGCAGGGGTACCCGGCTGGTGGCTCGGCTGCCCCGGATGCGCGGTCTCCCGGCCGTCGCCGTCGTCGACCAGATGGCACAGGCGGTCCACGGCCAGCTGGACTTCCTGCGGGAGGCGCGCCTCCTGGAGGAGTTCCAGGAGAACCTGGCGCAGGAGTCCGGTCTCCGGGTGCCCGCGGTGCACCGGGAACTGAGCCACGACGGCGTTCTGGTCATGGAGTTCGTGGAGGGCCTACGACGCCGCGAACCTCACGAGTTCCCGGAGGAGGTCCGCGAGCGGGCGGTGCGGTCGACGCTGCACGGGATCTACCGGATGCTCTTCATCGACGGGCTGGTCCACTGCGACCTGCACCCCGGCAACCTCTACTTCCTGCCGAACGGCGAGGTGGTGCTGGTGGACGCCGGTTTCACCGTGCGCCTGGACGAGCGGACACGCGCCGCGTTCGCCTGGTTCTTCCTGCAGATGTCCGTGGGGGACGGGGAGGCCTGCGCCCAGATCGTCCTGAAGACGGCGACCCCCGGGCCGAGCGCCGACACGGACGGCTTCACACGCGAACTCGCCGCGCTGGTACGGGAGAACAGCGGGGTGTCCGCAGGGGACTTCGACCTGGTGTCGTTCGGTGCCTCGCTGTTCGACATCCAGCGTCGCCACGACCTGTACGCCGCGCCGGAGTTCGTGTTTCCCCTGTTGTCCCTGCTGGTGCTGGAGGGCACCGTACGGGCCTTCGCCCCGCAGATGGACTTCCAGAAGGAGGCCGGGCCATATCTGATGAAGGCCGTGTTCGGTGAGGCTTTCCGGCCGGCAGCCTGAAGCGGCGCACCCCCCGGGGCCGCGGCGGTGAGCCGCCCGCGCGGGAACGGCGAACCGCACCCCTCCGCCGGCCAGGTGGCGGGGCGCGGTTCGCCGTTCCCGGTTCTCAGGCGCTCTGGTTGACCGTGACCGGGAAGCCCTGCAGCATGCCGGCCTGGTTGCCGTTCTGGTCGAGGAGCGGCACGTTTCCGCCGAGCGTGTACCCCTGGTTGGCGGGCGGGAACGCCTTGAGCAGGCCCGAGCTCAGCGTGGCGGGGTGGTTCGGGTCGGTGGACAGGACCAGCGGCGGGCTGCCGTCCTTCGGGGCGACCGTGAGCTTGAAGAGCAGCTTGATGATCATCTCCGGGAAGGGCGGGACCGGGGGGATCGCCGTCGGGTTGCCGGGGTTCATCTGCAGCAGGCTCAGCGGGGTGATCGTGGTGTCCGATTGCTCGATGGTGACCGTCTGGGTGGGAGTGTCCGCGACCACCTTGTGGCCGATGACCTCAATGACGAGACCGCTCTCGTTGCTCGTACGGACGCAGACGTCGATGCCGCCCTTGAAGTCGAGGTTGACGACCCCGGTATTGAGCTGTAGAGGGACGTTGGAGGCGTAGCAGCTACACGGGATGTCCACGCCCACGGGCGGCAGCGCGAACGGGAACGCGGGCTGCAAGGCAGCGCGCTCCGCCTCCGCCGCCTGGGCGGTACCCGGCACGAGAGCTCCGGCGCCGACCGCCGCGGCGGTGACCGCCGCCCCCTTCATGAACCCGCGGCGGTCGCTGCCGCTGCCGTTGATCTCTGCAGACTCAGTCATCCGACTGTTCTTCCTTTCTCTCCGGTGAATGGGCGGCATCTGGACCGTCCAGACGGCCACCGCCACCCCGCGTCGCGCATGTCCGGTTCATTACGGTTGCGCCGAGTCACGTATACCGCGTAAATGTGACGAACCATCAAAACTCACTTATTTGCTTCGATTGGGGCCCTTCTGTTCTGGTGGCATGAGACCGTGCATCGCATGACGCGCCGTCATGTCTGCTTTACTTGTCTATAAGCATGTTTGATATGTTTGATGGTGAACCATATGTAGTCGGGTCGAAGGGCCGGAGCCGCGACGGCCCGCCCAGGGCAACGGAAAGGCCGTTCGTCATGACGGATGGGCAGGAACCGGCCGGGACCACGGGAGCCGGCCGTTCGGTGCGCCGAAGCGGGGCCCGCCGGGTCGGCAGGTGGTGCGCGGCGGTCGTACTGGTGGGCACGGCGGCGACCATGGGCGCGAACCCGGCGGTGGCCGCTGGGAAACCGCATGCGACGCTGGTCGACCATCCGCAGAAGCGGCCCGTGGTCATCAAACCCGGGCATACGGGCTGGGCGAGGATCCAGCTCAAGAACACCGACAGGAAGAGCGCGCGCAACGATGCGCGCATGTACATGGAGATCTGGGCCCCCTACGGCACCCGCTTCACGGACACCAGGCTGACCCCGCTCCACGGGGCGCTGGGCGGATGGGCCTGCAAGGGTGACGCGTACCGGCGGGGTGTTCCGTACGAGAGCACGATTCTGCGCTGCTTCTCCGACCGTCACGGGCGGGTCGCCCGCGCGGGCGGAACGGCCACCTGGCAGCTGAAGATGAAGGTCGTGCCCGGCACACGGGCTGGAACCACGCTGTCCCGCACCCCCTACAACCAGGGAGCCGTGCTCCACTTCAGCTACCACGGGAAGGCCGTCTGGACGACCATGTCCCTGAAGGTCAGGACTCCCGGCAAGCCGCGAGCCGGCAAGGTGGCGCGGCGGACCACCGTCAACGCCGCGGCAGGCCACGGGAATCACCGGAACCCCCGGAACCCCCGGAGCTGACGGGGACGCCGGTCCGGGCACGCCGCCCCGGCTCCGGGACTGCGCGGGTCGCGCCACCCGCGCAGCCTCGGGCGTGCATCGAGCAGGGACTGCGCCCGGGCAGTGCCGGGGCAGGCGAGCTGTCAGGGTGTCGCGCCAGCGACCGGCGTACGGGCTTCCAGGGTCATCGCATTCGAGTCCCACCAGGTGCCAGAGCCGTGGCCGGGGGAGTGCAGCCGCAAGGACGCCCAGCCGTTGGCGCTCCTGGTGCCTGCCGACAGCTCTGCGGGAGCCGCGATGTTCACCTTCCAGTGCCATTCCTTGGCAGGCGGCGGCCCGCTGTAGCGGGCCGTGCAGACCATGTGCCTGCCGTTGTGCTCCACGGGGGTCATCCCGTCGTACATCCGGCAGGACCACCCTCCAGGCGCTTTGCCGACCGGGGTCACCTTGGGGTCGGCCAGTCGCATGAGTTCCGGTGAGTACACCGTCAAGGTCAGCTTGTCGACGTGGGAGGGCAGGTCCCCCGCCCTCGTGATCCCGAACGTCACAGGGCCGGACGAGCCCGACTTGACGAGGGCGATCGGATGCTGGGGGCTGTCAGTTCCCCAGTACGGCTGCGGCGTGCCTGGTGCGGCAGTGGCCGGGACAGGGCCGCTGCCCAGGGTGAGCGCGGCGCCCGCCGCCAGGACCGCGGCCCCCCACTGCCGTACATAGGTCATCATCTGTGCTTCTCCCTCGCTTCTGTCGGGTGTCGGTCTTCGAGGCGGCGGCCGTGTGCACGGTGCGCCCCCGTGGGATCGGATACTCATCCCTCCCTCGGCCGCTTCCCTCCGTCCCGCGCACCGACATGCCGAAGGCTCACCTGATCGCCACGCGCACGCGAGGGCACCGTGTGCCACTGACGCCGTACCACCTGGTGGCCGTCCTCCAGGTGCCCTCGAAGACGGCCACCGCCGACATCCACACGGACCAGCGCTTTCACCCCTCAGAGCCAGGATGAAAAGGGTTCAGAGATCGATGGTGGCCGGGCTGCCGGAGGCGTCTTTGTCGGTGACGCGGACGACGCCGTAGGCCGACACGATGGCGGATCGACAGGATGGCGAGCAGGGATCCGGGGCGGATCACCGTCATCTCACGCGAATGGCGTAGGACGCGGTGTTGTTGCCGGTGTTCGTGTCATCAGGGCTGCTCACGGTCACCGTGCCGCCCTTCAGAACGGACCCGTGCGCGACGCCGGCATGGACTCGGACGGGGATCTGCACGGTGGCAGTCTTCAGCGAGCCAAGCCCTGGGGGGAACGTGCACACGATCCTGCTTCCGCTGGCGTTGGCTGTGCAGGACGGAGGGAAGAACGGCCCGACGGCCGAGGCGCCGCTGGGCACCGTGACGGTGACGGTGACGGGGGAAGCCGTCGCGTCCGGGCCGAGGTCGGCGACGAGTCCGCGCAGCGTGGTCGTGCCGCCGGGCTTTGCGCCGCCGTTGTTGACGGAGACGACGGCCAGATCCGAGCGGGAGGGGGCGAGAGCACGCTGGGACCCCGTCCGTACGGTCGTGGTGCGCGGTCGGGCCTGCAGCTGGTCGGCGGCGGCCCGCGCCGCTCCAGCCGCACACACCGCGACGGCCAAAACGACGTGAGACACGATCGAGACTCGGATCCGAGGCACCGGTGCTCTCCTCTAGAACGGGGCTGGACTGTCACGGACAGTGACGTTGCATACGGGCACTGCCCGACCCCGTCCCCCAGCACATGCCGTCAACCGGAGGACCACTCAAACAGCCCATAGGGCCGCCTGGGTCTGGAGAACCGAGCGGTCGGCAGCCCTCCAAGGCCGTGGCTGGATCCCGAAGAGCCCGACCTCTGGGAGCCTGCGCTCGCGACTGTGGGAGTCATCCCTCCGCTACCCGAGCAACAGCCGCGTGAGAAGCCGTCGATTGTCTCGCTCGCGAGGTGGTTGAGGCACTCCGACCCCGCGTTCACGCTCCGGACGTACACACGATCACGGTGGCATGGGCGCCCGTGGCTGCGGCTAGTCCTCGAACTCCTCGAACAGTGCCTCCTGTTTTCCCTCCGTCTTCGCCCGTACCCGGCAGTTCCGCGCGCCGATCACCGCGGCCGTGGCCGCCGCCGTCACCCCCAGGGCCGCCGGGACCATCCAGCCGCGGTCGAAGACGTGGCTCAGGGCGTGGTCGAGGGAGAGCCGGCCGGGGCCGGTGATGGCCAGGCCTGCGGCTGCGAGGCCCAGGGTTGCCGCGTACTCGTAGCCGCCCGCCTGGGCGAAGAAGCCGTTGGGCAGGTGGACCGCCGCCGCTCCCGCCATC
>NZ_CM002285.1:6983435-6985726 GCF_000497445.1 Streptomyces roseochromogenus subsp. oscitans DS 12.976
GCCGGGGTCGCCAGGCCCAGGGCCAGAAGGGTGCCGCCTCCGGCCTCCGCCAGGCCCGCCGCCGTCGCGCTCGCCCTGCCCGGCGTGTAGCCGACGGACTCCATGAACTGGCCTGTTCCCTCCAGGCCGTGCCCGCCGAACCAGCCGAACAGCTTCTGCGCGCCGTGCGCGGCCAGCACCCCGCCGGTCCCCAGCCGGAGCAGCAGCAGGCCCAGATCACGTCGGTCGTAGCAGCTCACGGTGACTCCCAAACGGAGAGGCGGAGGAGAGATAGGGGACAGGGGGCAGGGGGAGAGGCTCGTGTTCTCACCGTCTCAGGTTCGGCGGCCTTCGGCCCGTTGGGGAGAGCGTTCGGGTGGCGGGTCCGGTGCGGTGGTGTGAGCCTGGCGCCATGACGATTAAGCCAGCCAATCTCAGCGACCCGGCGGTCCGGGCGTTCGTGAGCGCCGTCAACTCTCATGACCGGGACAGGTTCATGTCCCTGCTCGCGCCCGGCGCGACCATGTCCGACGACGGCTCCGACCGGGACCTCGCCGAGTGGATCGACCGGGAGATCTTCTCCTCCAACGGGCACCTGGAGGTCGACAACGAGTCCTCCGGCGGGCGGGCACTTCTCGCCCGCTACCGCAACGACACCTGGGGCGAGATGCGCACCCGGTGGACCTTCACCGTCGAGAACGACGGGCGGATCTCCCGCTTCGAGACCGGCCAGGCTTAACACCGTTGCACAGCGAGACCGTCCTCGGCCGCGCCCTCACCGCTTCCCTGCGCCGAACTCCACGATCTGTGCGAGGAGTTCGTGAAGGAGGGGCTCATCCGCGCGTACGTGCTGAACGACGCTCCTGAACTCCTCGGTGTGTGCGAGCGGTTGGAGCTCGCGAGCGTCAATCGCAGCCCGATGGCCATGGGGTTGCTCACCGGGAAGCGGCAGAGCGCGTCGGCGGCCGGGGACATCCGCAGCCGGCCGCCCGCCTGGCTGCAGAGGTTCGGGGACGGCTCGGGGGCCGACCCGCGGTGGGTGGCCCGGGTCGACGCCCTGCGCGACGTCCTCACCAGCGGTGGCCTCACCGGGGGCAGCCGGCCGAGATCGACCACGTCCTCGGGAGGTGAGACCTTGGTGACGGTCATGCCGGTGCCGAGTCCGTGCAGAGAGAAAACCGAGCCGACTCATCGTATTTTCATAACGCGGCAAATTCTGCGGCGTACGGCCCTCCTTCCAGGAATCCCCTGCTGGGCGCGGTGTACGGTCCCCGAGTGCGCGAATGTTCCCGGCTCAGTCGACGTGCCGTCCTCGGACTGACGGCCGCCGCCCTTCCCTTGTCCACGGCCACCGAGGCCTCGGCGACCGCGGTCGTCGGGGGCGAGCAACTGGCCCGTACCGGTGTCCAGGTGCGCGGTGCCTCCGGGCTGCCCGCCAAGATCACCGCCCGCTCCTGGCTGATCGCCGACTGCGAGAGCGGCGAGGTGCTCGCCGCGTTCAACGCACACCGGCGGCTTCCACCCGCGTCCACGCTGAAGATGCTGTTCGCGGACACGGTGCTGAAGAAGTTCGACCGCACCGAGCGGTACACGGTGCAGGACTCCGACGTCTCCGACGTTCCGCTCGGCTCCAGCCTGGTCGGCATCAAGCCCGGCCTCTCCTACACCGTCGAGCAGCTGTGGCAGGGCGTGTTCCTGCGCTCCGGCAACGACGCCGTGCACGTGCTCTCCCACATGAACGGCGGCATCGCCAAGACCGTCGCCGAGATGCAGGCGAAGGCCGAGGACCTGCAGGCCCTGGACACCCATGTGGTCAGCCCCGACGGCTTCGACCACCCGGGCCAGATCTCCTCGGCGTACGACCTCTCGCTCTTCGCCCGCCACGGCCTCAAGGACGCCGACTTCCGCGGCTACTGCGGCACGCGGACCGCCGACTTCCCGGCCGGCGGCAAGAAGACCTTCCAGATCCAGAACACCGACCGCCTGCTGACCGGGGCGTGGGGCCTGAAGACGTACGACGGTCTGATCGGGGTCAAGAACGGCTACACCAGCAACGCCGGCAACACCTTCACCGGCGCGGCCACCCGGGACGGGCGCACCCTGCTGGTGACGGTCATGCACCCCGCCGAGGGCAACAACGCCGTCTACGAGCAGACCGCCGCGCTGCTCGACTGGGGCTTCGGGCACGGGCGTACGGCGCGGGCCGTGGGCACGCTCGTCGATCCGCTCAGCGAGGGCGGCGCGAGCGCGAGTCCGGCGCCCGGGGGGAAGGGGGCGCAGGCGGCGGCCGGCGCGCCCGGGCCGGAGGGCGG
>NZ_CM002285.1:6985751-7002189 GCF_000497445.1 Streptomyces roseochromogenus subsp. oscitans DS 12.976
GGGCGGGTGCTGGAAGGCGCGGGGGTCACGGCACTGCTGCTGGCGGCGGGGGCGGCGATGGTGGTGAAGCGGCGCCGCAGGGCGGTCGCGGCGGCCGCGCCGGCCGACACGGAGACGCTGGTGAACGCGGAGGCGGCGGGGGCGAGGGAGTCCGGGGGGCGACACCGGCGCTGAAATGGCTCACATGTGCGGCGGCCGTTCCACCGACCGGTGCGTACCCCGCGTCCCGCGCGAGGTCCACCCCCAAATCCGGCCCGGTGGAACGGCCGCCGCCTCCCCCCTCGGTATGGCTACGGAATCCACGTGCTCCAACTGTGAAGCTCTTGTGGAGGGGAGTTGAGCATATGCGCTCGACCGGCCGCAATACTGCGGATGCCCACATTCCGTTTGTGCAAATGGATTCAGCCCCGCCCGATGTACGGCATCGCCGTCGCCAGCACCGTCGCGAACTGCACGTTCGCCTCCAGCGGCAGCTCGGCCATGTGCCGTACGGTGCGCGCCACATCCGCCGCGTCCATCACCGGCTCGGGAGCCACCTCGCCGTTCGCCTGCAGCGCGCCGGTCTGCATCCGGGCCGTCATGTCCGTCGCCGCGTTGCCGATGTCGATCTGCCCGACGGCGATGTTGTACGGCCGTCCGTCCAGGGACAGCGACTTGGTGAGGCCGGTCAGCGCGTGCTTGGTCGCGGTGTAGGCGACCGAGTGCGGGCGGGGCGTGTGCGCCGAGATGGAGCCGTTGTTGATGATCCGGCCGCCCTGCGGATCCTGCTCCTTCATCCGCCGGTACGCGGCCTGCGCGCACAGGAACGCCCCGTTGAGGTTGGTGTCCACCACGTGCCGCCACGCGTCGTAGGACAGCTCCTCGACCGGGACCCCGCCGGGCCCGAAGGTCCCCGCGTTGTTGAACAGCAGGTCCACCCGGCCGAACCGGTCCACCGTGGCCGCGAACAGCGCCGCCACGTCCTCGGGATCGGCGACGTCCGTGCGCACGGCGAGCGCGGCGCCCTCCGGGACCAGTGCCGCCGTCGCCTCCAGCGTCTCGATGCGCCGGCCGGCCAGCGCCACCGACCAGCCGGCCCGCAACAGCTCCACGGCGACCGCCCGCCCGATTCCGGAACCCGCGCCGGTCACCACCGCGATCTTCGATTGCCTGTCAGTCATGACACCGCAGCGTAGGCGGCGAGTCCGCCATGCGGAATGCCATGCCCGCCATACGGTCAACCGCCCGCGGCGCCCACGGCGCCCGCATGACCTCGGCCACCGGACGGTACGTCGATCCGGCCGCGCGAACCGGTCACCGAGGCCGTGCCGCCCGTACCGCCGACGACCGGGCAGGGCACAGCACATTCCGGCCCGCCTCCAGGCAGCGCCCGGCCGCCGCCCGGTGCTCCCCCATTCATCGACATCGATGTCCGGGTCCGCCGCCGGCGACTCCCGGTCGCCACAGGCCTGCGCCGCCCCGAAGGGCCGCGAAAGCCCGAGCCGACGCCCGCCGCCGCGAGGCCACCGCGGTGATCTCCGCGTCCGGCAGATCGGCCAGGTCCGCCGCGAACGCCGCCGCGATCCCGCCCGTCCCCAAGATCCCCCAGCGCGCCCTCCGCCCTGCCGCCGCCCCGCCCTCGCTCATGTGTGCCCCGGCAGTGTGTGCGAGCTGAGAGCATAGGTGCCGGTCGTGTCCGACAGGGGGCTTCTGAACCAGGGAGGGGCGCATGCACGAGCGTGCGGCGGCACAAACACCCAAGAGACAGCTCACGTCCACCCGCGCCGCGGCGCAGGCCGGTGCGGCGCGCCGTACCGGCCTGCTCGTCACCCTCGTCCTCGGCGGCATCACCGCGACACCCCCGCTCGCCATGGACATGTACCTCCCGTCCCTGCCGGAGGTCACCAGGTCCCTGCACGCGCCCGCCGCCACCGTCCAGCTCACCCTCACCGCGTGTCTGCTGGGCATGGCCCTAGGCCAGCTGGTCGTCGGCCCGATGAGTGATCGTTGGGGCCGCCGCCGGCCGCTCCTCGCCGGTCTCGCCGTCTACCTCCTCGCGACCGCCCTGTGCGCCCTCGCGCCGAACGTCGAGACGCTGGTCGCCTTCCGGCTGGCGCAGGGTCTCGCGGGCGCGGCCGGGATCGTCATCGCCCGGGCCGTCGTACGCGACCTGTACGACGGCGTGGCCATGGCCCGCTTCTTCTCCACCCTGATGCTGATCTCCGGGGTCGCGCCGATCGTGGCGCCGCTGATCGGCGGGCAGATCCTCAGGGTGACGGACTGGCGGGGCGTGTTCGTGGTGCTCACGGTGGTCGGCGTCCTGCTCGCCGCGCTCGTCTGGCTGCGGCTGCCCGAGACCCTGCCACCCGCGGAACGGCACGACGGGGGAGCCGGGGCGGCCCTGCGCTCGATCCGCGGCCTGCTCGCCGACCTGCCCTTCACCGGCTACATGCTGGCCGGCGGCTTCGCCTTCGCCGCGCTGTTCGCGTACATATCCGCGTCCCCGTTCGTGATCCAGGAGATCTACGGCGCCTCCCCGCAGACTTTCAGCCTGCTGTTCGGCCTCAACTCGGTCGGCCTGATGATCGCCGGCCAGGTCAACGGCAAGCTGCTGGTCGGCCGGGTCGACCTGGACAAGGTGCTGGCCTGCGGCCTCGCGGTGATCGTGCTCGCCGCGACCGCCCTGCTGCTGATGTCCGCCGGCGCCCTCGGTGAGACCGGCCTCGCCCCCGTTGCCGCCGCGCTCTTCGTCCTGATGTCCGCCATGGGCATCACGCTGCCCAACGCCCAGTCCCTCGCTCTGCTGCGCACCAAGCACGCCGCCGGCTCCGCCTCCGCGCTGCTCGGCACCACCTCCTTCCTCGTCGGCGCGGTCGCCTCGCCGCTCGTCGGCGTCGCCGGAGAGCACACCGCCGTACCGATGGCGGTGGTCCAACTGGCGGGAGCACTGGTCGCGGCGGCCTGCTTCGTGGGAATGTGCCGTCCCTGGAAGACACGGGGGAACACCCGTGCGGGGTCGGAGGGAGACGACAACTGAGCGCACCGAAACTGCGCGCCGACACACCGGAACGGGCCGGGCTCGACCCCGTGGAACTCGGGCACCTGGTCGGCGAGGCCCACGCCCTCACCGCCGGAGACCGCCCCTGGGCGCCCGGCGCCGTCGTGCTGGCCGGCCGCGGACCCGTGATCGCCGTAGCCGAGGCGGCGGGCTTCGCCGTCCGCTACTCCGGCTACGACCCCGAGACCGACACCGGTGTCGAACTGCCGCCCGCCGCCTGGGTCCCGGCCACCCTCGACACGCCCTTCGACCTGGCCTCCCTCACCAAGCTGTTCACCTCCGTCGCCGCCGTACAGCAGATCGAGCGCGGCACCCTCGGCATGGACGCCCGGGTCGGCGACTACCTGCCCGACTTCCACGCCGCGGCCGCCCACGGCATCACCGTGCGGCAGCTGCTCACCCACACCTCGGGGCTCCGTCCCGAACTCCCGCTGTACGACTGCCCGGACGACGCCACCCGCCTGTCCCTGCTGCGCGCCGAGGCCCCGACGAGCAAGCCCGGCCGGTATCTCTACTCCGACCTGAACATGCTCCTGCTCCAGTCCGTGCTGGAGCGCCTCACCGGTCGCGGCCTCGACGTCCTCGTCCAGGACGGCATCACCCGCCCGCTCGGTATGACGGCCACCACCTTCGGCCCCTGCCCCGGCGCGGCCGCCACCGAGGACCAGCGGCGGCCCTGGGCCAAGGCGGACCGCGGGATGCTGCGCGGAGTGGTCCACGATGAGAACGCCTGGGCGCTGGGCGGCGTGGCCGGCCATGCGGGCCTCTTCTCCACCGCCCCCGACCTGGCGGTCTTCTGCCGCGCCCTGCTCGCCGGCGGCTCCTACGGCCCCGCCCGCATCCTCGGCCCCGACTTCGTCGAGCTGCTCCTCACCCCGCCCGGCCTGGGTTTTACCGTCGACCAGCCGTGGTTCATGGGCGAACTCGCGGGCAAGGGAGCGGCGGGGCATACGGGCTTCACCGGCACGTCTTTGGTCCTGGACCCGGTGACGGACACGTTCTTGGTGCTGCTGGCGAACACGGTCCACCCGAGAAGACGCCCGTCGGACAGCGGGCCAAGGGCAGCGCTGGCCACGCGGCTGGCAAGGGCGGTGATCTCGTGACGGTTCTTTCCAGCCGGCCGAGCGGGGTGGGCGCGTGGGAAGCGGGGGTCTGGGGCGGAGCCCCCGGAAAGCCCGGCATCGGCACCGGGCGCCATAGAATCACCGGGTGAACGCCCCCGTACCCCCGGCCGAAGCCCTCCGCAGGAGTCTCGCCGATCTGCTCGACGGACTCCCGCCCAAGCAGGCAGCGGGCGCGGTCGAACGGCTCATCGCCAACTACCGGGGTGAAACCCCGACCCACGCCCCGATCCTCCGTGACCGCGCCGACGTGGCCGCCTACGCCGCCTACCGCATGCCGGCCACCTTCGAGGCGGTCCACGCGGCGCTGGAGGCGTTCGCCGCGGCCATGCCCGACTGGACGCCCCGCAGCCACACCGACGTCGGCGGTGGCACCGGCGCCGCCACCTGGGCCGTCACCGCCACCTGGCCCGGCGAGCGCGGCGTCACCGTGCTGGACTGGGCCGAGCCCGCCCTCGCCCTCGGCCGGGAGATCGCCGGCGCCAACCCGGACCTGCGGGGCGCCCGCTGGCAGCGCGCCCGGATCGGCGCGGACCTCACCCTGGACGACGCCGATCTCGTCACGGTGTCGTACGTCCTCAACGAACTCTCCGAGCCCGACCGCGCCGCCCTCGTCGACGCCGCTGCCGCCGCCGCGCAGGCCGTGGTGATCGTGGAGGCCGGCACCCCGGCCGGCTACGCCCGTGTGATCGAGGCCCGCGACCGCCTCGTCCGCGCCGGCCTGCACATCGTCGCCCCCTGCCCGCACAGCGCCGCCTGCCCCATCGAGCCCGGCAAGGACTGGTGCCACTTCTCCGCCCGGGTGAGCCGCTCCTCCCTGCACCGCCAGGTCAAGGGCGGCACCCTGCCGTACGAGGACGAGAAGTTCTCGTACGTCGTGGCCACCCGCCTGCCCGCCGAGCCCGCTCCCGCCCGCATCGTCCGGCGCCCGCAGATCCGCAAGGGCCAGGTGCTGCTGGACCTGTGCGAGGCCGACGAACGGCTGGCGCGTACGACGGTCACCAAACGCCACGGCGGCCTGTACAAGGCGGCCCGGGACGCCGAGTGGGGCGACCGGTGGCCGCCGCGGGAGCCGCCCGCGTAGTCACGGTGGCTTGTTAACGTCCCCCCATGGTCAAGAAGCCGGCCCCCGACGCCGCCCGCCGCAGCGAGAAGTCCCGCAGAGCGATCTACGCCGCCGCCCTCGCCCTGGTCGGCGAGATCGGCTACCCGAAGACCACCGTCGAGGGGATCGCCGCACGGGCCGGGGTCGGCAAGCAGACCATCTACCGCTGGTGGTCCTCCAAGGCGGACGTCCTGCTGGAGGCGTTCCTCGACCTCTCCACGCAGGCGGCACAGGAGGCGGGGCAGGAGCCCTACGTCATCCCGGACACCGGCGACCTGGCCGCCGACCTCAAGACGGTGCTGCGGATCACCGTGGACCAGCTCCTCGACCCGCGCTTCGACGTGCCCTCCCGGGCGCTGGCCGCCGAGGGCGTGGTCAACGAGCCGCTCGGCCGCGAGTTCGTCACCAAGCTCCTCGAACCCCAGCTCCAGCTGTACGTCGACCGGCTGCGGGCCGCGCAGGACGCCGGGGCGGTACGGGCCGACGTCGATCCCCGTATCGCCCTGGAGCTGTTCGTCTCGCCCCTCGCCCAGCGCTGGCTCCAGCACACGGCCCCGATCACGCACGCCTACACGGACACCCTGGTCGACTACGCGCTGTACGGCCTGATCCCCCGCTGATTCATGTGAGGCGTGTCTCGTCCGGTTCCTCCGGATCCGCCCCGCGGCCCCCCGAAGCGCAGGAGGATGGGACGATAAGGCATGCTGTCCGCACACCAGCGAGACACACCAGCGAGGCGAGCTGCGAGGCGAGGCGATAGATGAGCGCGACGTTCGGCGGCCGGTCCGGTCGGCAGGGCAAACTCTCCCAGTGGCTGCTCGGCCGCCGTCCGAAGGAGGCCGACGCCGACGGCCGTGAGGCCGAGCTGCTCGCGGCCGCCGCCGCGGGCCTGCCGCTCGCCCCCGCCGCGCACCCCGCCCCCGGCTACCGCTGTTCCTGCGACCGCGTCGGCTGTCCCACCCCGGCCCGGCACCCGGTGTCGTTCGCCTGGCAGACCCAGTCGACCACCGACCGCGCCCAGATCGAGCGCTGGGCCCGGCATCAGCCGCAGGCCAACTTCATCACCGCCACCGGCATGACCCACGACGTCCTGGACGTGCCACTGGAGGCCGGCCGGGAGGCGCTGGAGCGGCTGCTCGGCAGCGGGGTCGAGGTCGGTCCGGTCGCCGAGAGCGACGACGGCCGCATGCTGTTCTTCACCCTCACCCGCGGCACCCCCGAGGACGAGGACGAGTGGTGGCCGTGTGAGCTGGACTGCCACCCCGAGACCATGGACGAGCATCCGGGGCTGCGCTGGCACTGCCGGGGGTCGTACGTGCTGGTGCCGCCCGCGCGGCTGCCCGGCGACGACGACCAGCAAGTGCGCTGGGTGCGCGGGCCGGAGCATGCGCTGCCGGATCCGCTGAGCCTGTTGGAGGCGCTCACGGATGCCTGCGGCCGCCATGCCGGTACGAGTACCGAGAGCGCGGCCTGGCCCTTGCGGCACTGAGCGCCTAACGGGGTGCCGCGAGAGGCTGTCGGGCGGCTGCGGGTCCGTTGCGGCTTCTCGCGCAGTTCCCCGCGCCCCTTTAGGGCGTTTTACGCGCCCTGCGCCGATGTCAAGCCCGGCACCCGCCCCACCACCGACACCTTGCCGTTGCCCGCCGGGTCCAGGGCGGCCTCCGCCGACATGAGTTCCAGGGTCAGGGACTGTTTCACCTCGCCCTGGGTCAGGGCCTGGACGTCCTTGTTGGGGATCGCGACGGTGGTTCCGGTGGCGGCGGTCTGCTTCTCGTAGTGGTGTGTGGTGAAGAACACCAGCGCGCCGCCGTCCGCGGTGCGCAGGGCCAGCGGTGCGTAGTCGCCGCTCGTCAGGGGCCGGTCGATGAACTGCGTGACCAGGCCGGGCTTGCGGGCCCGCTTGGCCCGGTCGGCGCGCTCGACGCTGGTGTACTGGCCGTCGGCGAAGCCCGGTCCGCCCTTCTTCAGGTACGTCGCGTAGTCCTCGCTCAACTTGTCCGGCGCGACGGCGACTTGGGTGGAGTCGGCCGGTACCGCCTCGCCCCAGCCGTCCTTGTCCGTCCAGAACCGCGGTACGGCGCTGGGCGCCACGAGCGTCACATACGCCACTCGCCAGCGCGCACCGAGGTCGCCCCGGGTGAACACCATCAGCCAGCGCGCGGTACCCGTCTTGTTGCCCTTGGCGTCGGCCACGAACCAGCGCGGCCAGCCGGGCTTCCTGGGGATCGTGATCTTCACGTCCGACAGCTTCAGCGGCACGTGGTTCGGGTTGCCGGACGGGCTGTTGGTGTGCCCGGCCTTCAGCCGCGCTGCGGTGATGTCGCCGAACGGGCCGGTGAGATAAGGCGCGTCCAGGGAGTTGTCGTAGGCCTTGTCGGCCTTGTTGTACGCGGTCGTGAACGCGGTGACCGCCTTCGCGGCCTCGGCGCGGGTGGCGGAGGGGAGCATCTCGCGCTCCCCGTGCACCACCACGCACCCACTCGCCGTCAGCGACAGCGCGGTCAGCGAGGCCGCCGCGAACGCGTTCCGGCCGCGCCTGCGGAGCAGCGCCTTCCGGTCACGCCTGCGGAGCCTGCGCGGGCTGCGATCCCTGCTCATCGGGTCCCTTCACCTTCCCCTTCCCGGAGGCGAACCCTACCGGGGCGAAGAACACCGCGAGCGTCGGGATCAGGTACAGCAGCCACACCGTGACCTGGAGGACGGCACCGCGGTGGCGACGCCGAGGGCGACGCCGGCGCGCACTCGCCCGTCCCGCGGTGTTTCAATTCCCCGGTGACTGACTACGACGTACTCCGCGTCTTCTGCGGACCGGACGGCGGCTACGGCAACGAACTCGGTGTCGTCCGCGACGGCTCGGTGCTGCCCGAGCGGAGCGACCGGCAGGCGCTGGCGGCCAAACTCGGCTTCAGCGAGACCGTGTTCGTGGACGATCCCGAGCGCGGCCTGATCGACATCTACACACCCACCCTGCGCCTCCCCTTCGCCGGACACCCCTGCGTCGGCACGGCCTGGCTGCTCGACGTGCCCGAACTGGTCACGCCCGCCGGAGTGGTGGGCGCCCGGCTGGACGGCGAGTTCAGCTGGATCGAGGCCCGCGCGGAGTGGGCCCCGCCGCGCACCCTGCGCCAGTACGGCAGCGCCACCGAGGTCGACGCGCTGGAGGTCCCGGCCCCCGGTGAGTGGATCTACGCCTGGGCCTGGCAGGACGAGGCGGCAGGCCGGATCCGTGCCCGCGCCTTCCCCGGCCGGAACGACGGCATCGACGAGGACGAGGCCACCGGCGCCGCCGCCCTTCTCCTCACCGACCGGCTGGGCCGAGCCCTGAACATCACCCAGGGCAGGGGCTCCCAGATCCTGACCGCACCGCAGCCGCACGGGTGGGTGGAGATCGGCGGCCGGGTGTTCCTGGAACGCCGGCCGGGCAGGCCTTAGGCGCTCAGCGGGAACTCCTCACTCAGCGCTCTGAACACCGCCGTGTTGAGGGCGAACGCCCGCTTGCACTCCGCTATGACCCGCTGCTTCTCCAAGTCGTCGACGCGTATGGAGTCCAGCAGCTCGCGGTAACTCCGTTTGAACGCGGCCGGGTTGGCGACTCCCTCGAAGACGTAGAAGCGCACGCCGTCGCCCCTTTTCGCGAAGCCCCACGTCTTCTCCGCCCTGTCGCGGATGATCTGGCCGCCGGACAGGTCGCCCAGGTAGCGGGTGTAGTGGTGGGCGACATAGCCGCCGGGCCAGCGCTCGGCGCAGGCGCGGACCCGGTCCGCGTACGCCCGCGTCGCCGGCAGGGCGGACAGGGTCGCCCGCCAGCCGGTGCCCCGCAGATGTGTCAGGTCCCGCTCCAGGGCCGGCAGGCGCAGCAGCTCTGGCCGGATGAAGGGGCCGGCCACCGGATCGACCGCCAGCCGTCCGGCTCCGCTCTCCAGCGCCTCGTACACGAACCACAGCTGCTCGGTGTAGCGCGCGTATCCCGTCACGCCCAGCCGGCCGCCGAGCAGGTCGGTCATGAACGTCGAGGTCTCCGCGTCCATGTGCTGCTCGTGGGACGCCGTGCGGATGAGGGCTGCGAACGACTCCATGAGGCCACCGCCAATTTTGCCGACAGGCTGTCGGTAAAATTCTACAAGAGAAAGCCCGCCCTCCGCAGAGGACGGGCTTCCGCATCGCTCAGGGCAGAGTCAGGATCTCCGCACCCGTGTCCGTCACCACCAGCGTGTGCTCGAACTGGGCCGTCCGCCTGCGGTCCTTCGTCACGACCGTCCAGCCGTCGTCCCACATGTCGTACTCGTGGGTGCCCAGCGTCAGCATCGGCTCGATCGTGAACGTCATGCCGGGCTGCATGACCGTCGTCGCGTGCGGGCTGTCGTAGTGCGGGATGATCAGGCCGGAGTGGAACGACGTGTTGATCCCGTGGCCGGTGAAGTCACGGACGACGCCGTAGCCGAAGCGCTTGGCGTACGACTCGATGACCCGGCCGATGACGTTGATCTGCCGGCCCGGCTTGACCGCCTTGATCGCGCGGTCGAGGGACTCACGGGTCCGCTCCACCAGCAGCCGCGACTCCTCGTCCACGTCCCCGACCAGGTACGTGGCGTTGTTGTCGCCGTGTACCCCGCCGATGTACGCGGTCACGTCCAGGTTGACGATGTCGCCGTCCCTGAGGACCGTCGAGTCCGGGATGCCGTGGCAGATGACCTCGTTGACCGAGGTGCACAGGGACTTGGGGAAGCCGCGGTAGCCGAGCGTGGACGGGTAGGCGCCGTGGTCGCACATGTACGCGTGGGCGACCTTGTCCAGCTGGTCCGTGGTGACACCGGGCGCGATGATCCGCGCGGCCTCCGCCATCGCCTGTGCGGCGATACGGCCGGCGAACCGCATCGCCTCGATGGTCTCCGGGGTCTGCACCTCCGGCCCGGTGTACGGCGTCGGCGCGGGCTTGCCGACATACTCGGGGCGGTGGATGTTTCCGGGGACCGAACGGATGGGGGACAGCTCCCCTGGTACGAGCAGCGACTGGCCAGACATGCCAGCGAGTCTATCCAGCCGGCATGGGGGAACATGTCGTTGGCGAGAGGAGCTGTCCATGGCCCTGTTCAAGAAGCGCACCGTCGGCAAGCCGGGCGAGTGGTACTACTGCCTGGTGCACGGCAAGGTCGAGGAGGGGCCGGAGTGCCCGGCCAAGGACCGTTTCGGGCCGTACGCCAGCCGTGCGGAGGCCGAGCACGCGATGGAGACGGCCCGCGAGCGCAACCTCGAATGGGAGACCGACCCGCGCTGGCACGACAAGGCCCAGCAGGGGGACGCCGACGAGGGGTGATCAGCCGGCAGCCGGGGCGGTGGCGGCGCGGCGCTCCCTCATCCGTACGGCGTGTTCGTTCGTCCGGACGTCGTACGTCATGAGGCGCGGCAGGCAGAGCACGAGCAGGCCCATGGCGCCCGCGCACGCCAGCCCACCGGAGACGACCGAGGTCCGCAGACCCGCCCAGGCGGCGAGGCCCCCCGCCCGGACCTGGCCGAGCTGCGGGCCGACCGAGTAGGAGAGCAGCTCGATCCCGGCGAGCCGGCCGCGCAGCTCGTCGGGGATGGTCTGGTTCCACATCGCGGCCCGGAAGATCCCGCTGACCATGTCGAAGCCGCCACCGACGGTCAGGAAGACCAGGACCAGCCACACGTTCCCGCAGACGCCGGCCGCCGCGATCGCCAGGCCCCAGCCCGTGGCCGACAGCACCACCATCAGCCCGTGCCGGTGCACCCGGGAGGCCCAGCCGCTGGTCAGGCTCACCAGCAGGGAGCCGGCCGGGAGAGCGGCGTACATCAGCCCGAGCGACCAGTCGGCATGCAGTTCGCCGGCGAGGAACGGCAGTACGGCGAGCGGCATGGCCAGGGACATCGCCGCGAGGTCGACGACATAGGTGCCGAGGAGTTCCTTGCGGCTCCAGGCGTACCGGGCGCCTTCCGCGATGGCCCTCAGCGAGGGCTTCGCCGCCATGGGGAGGGAGGCGGGAGAGGGAGCGATCCGGACGATGTACGCCACGGAGACCGCGAAGGTCAGCAGGTCGGCGGCGTAGGCCCAGCCGAGGCCCGCGTAGGCGACGACCACGCCGGCGAGCGCCGGGCCGGCGACTCCGCCGATGGTCCAGCGCAGCGAGTTCAGTGAGGCCGCGGCGGGCATGTCGGCGTGGGCGACGATCCGGGGCCACAGGGAGTCGAGTGCCGGGCGCTGCAGGGAGCCCAGGGCGGAGGAGAGGGCGGCGACGGCGTACAAGGGCCAGAGCGCGGGGTGCGGGAGCAGGGCGTTGAGCAGCAGGGCCGCGCTGAGCAGGCCCTGACCGGCCTCCGTCCACACGATGAGCTTCCGCTTGTCGAGCGCGTCGGCGAGGGCACCGCCGTACAGTCCGCAGACGATGAGGGGGAGCAGCTCCACGGCGCCGATCGCGCCCACCGCCGCGGTGGACTCCGTCAGGTCCTTCAGCTGGACGGGCAGCGCGACGAGGGTCAGGAAGCTGCCGAAGTTGCTGATCAGCCCGGACTTCCAGAGCCGACGGAAATCTACGGAGGTCTTCCAGGGGGACAGGTCGGGGAGCAGAGCGCGGATCACCGGGGGAATGTTCGACCGGTCCGGACCACTGGGCAACCGGTTTTCCCCGCTGGGACTCGGCCCCGGAATCACCAGGGGGCAGGGGGCGGTGCCGTCAGAATTTCCGCCAGCCTCGACACGCGGTCACGGAAGCCTCGCCGGCCCCTGGGAGAGACGGCCCCGCCGTTTTCGCCCGCCCCCGCGCTGACCAGGTGCTGCATCGTGTCCAGGTCCAGCTCCGACCCCTCCGGTGCCGCCAGCGACTCGTGGGCCATCGCGGCCAGCTCGCCCCCGCCGACGCCCAGGGCCAGTACCGTCACCCCGGCCCGCCGGGCCGAGTGCACACGTTCCAGCAGCGGCGCCGGCTCCTCGGGTGCCACGACCAGCAGGGTCTCCCCACGGCGCGCCGCCGCGATCCGCCCGGGCCCGACGGCGAGGTGGGGCGGGTCGCAGGGGCGCGCGTCGTGCCGTACGAGCGTCGGCGCCAGCTCGGGCGTGCCGGACCAGGCCGCCTCGTCCACCAGGTGCGCGGCCAGATGCCAGGGTTCGTACTCCGGCGTGCCCACCAGCAGCAGCCCGCCCCCGTGGGCCACCACCGACCCGCGCAGCACCCCCGCGAATCTCCGGGTGGCCCCCAGCCACTCGGTCCCGGCGAGCACTTCGCGCAACAGCGCGACCCGTACGGCGTCCATGCGCCCGCATCCTGCCGCAACCGGTCACTCGTGACACGGAGTTCACCTGGAATTCGCCCGCTCCGGGGACATGCACCCATCCCGTACGATCCGGTCCCGTACGACCCCGAGGAGCGCCCGATGACCGAGGTCACCGTCCCCTTCCGCGCCGGACAGGAGGGCTACGCCAGCTTCCGGATCCCGGCGGTCGTGGTCACCCGCGCCGGGACCCTCCTCGCCTTCTGCGAGGGCCGGTCCGGCTCCGCCGCCGACCACGGGCAGATCGACATCGTGCTCAGGCGGTCCACGGACGGCGGCCGTACCTGGGGGCCGCTCCAGATCGCCGCGAGCAACGGCGACCACCTCGCCGGCAACCCCGCCCCCGTCGTCCTCGACACCGGCCGGATCCTGCTCGTCCACATCCGGGCCGCCGCCTTAGCCACCGAGGACGCCATCCTGCGCGGCCAGGTCGAGGACGCCGACGGGCGCCGGGTGTGGGTCCGGCACAGTGATGACGACGGGGTGTCCTGGTCCGCGCCGAAGGAGATCACCGCGCAGGTGAAGCGGCCCGGCTGGCGCTGGTACGCCACCACCCCCGGCCACGCCCTCCAGCTCACCGGCGGGCGTGTGCTCGTCCCGGCCAACCACACCCTGCCGCCCACCGGCGGCGACACCGGCACCGAGGCGAAGTACCACAGCGGCCACTGCCTGCTCAGCGACGACCGCGGCGAGAGCTGGTACCTCGGATACGTCGACGAGAACACCGGCGGCTACATCAACGTCAACGAGACCACCGCCGCCGAACTCCCCGACGGGCGCGTCTATTTCAACACCCGCAACGACTCGGGCTCGCCCGGCAACCGCGCCGACGCCCACTCGACGGACGGCGGGAAGACCCTGGTCAGGCCGTTCCGGCCGCAGGCAGGGCTGACCGCCCCGGTCTGCCAGGCCTCCGTCCTGCAGCTCCGCGACCCCGACCTGCTCCTCTACTCCGGCCCGGCCGACCCCGCCTTCCGCGCCCTGATGACGCTCCGCGCCTCCACCGACGGCGGCACCACCTGGCGCACCGCGTACACCGTCGACGGGCTGCCCGCCGCCTACTCCGACCTGGTCCGCGTCGATACGGACACGGTCGGACTCCTCTACGAGACCGGCGACTTCAGCGCCTACGAGACCCTCACCTTCCGCCGGGTGCCGGTACACCGGCTCACCTGAACCGGTGCCGTACCCGGCACGGACGTAGAGTCGCCCCCATGACCTCTACGACCTCTTCCGACAGCGCACAGACCCCCGGCAAGGCTCCTGCCAAGGACCCCTGGGACCTGCCCGACATCTCCGGGTACGTCGTCGGCGTGCTCGGCGGCACCGGACCGCAGGGCAAGGGCCTCGCCTACCGGCTCGCCCGGGCCGGACAGAAGGTGATCATCGGCTCCCGCGCCACCGAGCGCGCCCAGGCCGCCGCCCGGGAACTCGGCCACGGGGTCGAGGGCGCCGACAACGCCGAGACCGCGCGCCGCAGCGACATCGTGATCGTCGCCGTACCGTGGGAGGGCCACGGCGACACCCTGAAGGCGCTGCGCGACGCACTGGCCGGCAAGCTCGTCGTGGACTGCGTCAACCCGCTCGGCTTCGACAAGAAGGGCGCCTACGCCCTCAGGCCCGAGGAGGGCAGCGCCGCCGAGCAGGCCGCCGCCCTGCTGCCGGACTCCCGCGTCACCGCGGCCTTCCACCATCTGTCGGCCGTCCTGCTCCAGGATCCGGAGATCGAGCAGATCGACACCGATGTGATGGTGCTCGGCGAGGAGCGGGCCGACGTGGAGATCGTGCAGGCGCTGGCCGGGCGCATCCCCGGCATGCGCGGCGTCTTCGCCGGCCGGCTGCGCAACGCCCACCAGGTGGAGTCCCTGGTCGCGAACCTGATCTCGGTCAACCGCCGCTACAAGGCACACGCCGGGCTCCGCGTCACGGACGTCTGAGCGGATGGGGGACACTGTTCGTCGTAGCAGTGTCCCCGCAAGGAGCCGACCCCTATGCCCGTTTTGTCCATGCTCACCCAGACCCGGCGACTCGCCCTCTACGCCCTCGTCGTCTGCGTCCTCTCCGTGGCCGCCGCCGTCGTCTCCTTCGTCCGGGGCAGCTGGCTGGGGATCGTCTGGGTGCTGCTGGCGGGCCTGACGTCCAACATGACCTGGTACTACGTCAAGCGCGGCCGGGCCGCGGCGGCGCGGGGCAAGTCCGTCACGGGTTGATCTGGCAGATCTCGGGGGTGCCCTGCCACCACCGGTACAGCTCCTGGCCGCAGTAGCGCGGGAAGTCTCCTACGCCGAGGTCACGCAGGATGGTGTCGATCAGGCCGAAGAAGACGCTGTTGATCGACGGCACCCACAGCAGCGCGAACACGAACAGCAGACCGAACTGCGCGAACGGCTCCACCTGGCGCTTCACCTTGTACGACAGCCAGGGCTCTATGACGCCGTAGCCGTCCAGGCCGGGCACCGGCAGGAAGTTCAGGATCGACGCGGTCACCTGCAGCAGCGCGAGGAACGCCAGCGCGTACTGGAAGTCGGCGGGCACTCCGTCAAGGGCGTGCAGCCAGAACGGCGCGGTGCACACGGCCGCGAACAGGACGTTCGTCAGCGGACCCGCCGCCGAGATCAGGCTGTGCCGCCAGCGGCCCCGGATCCGGCCGCGCTCGATGAACACCGCGCCACCGGGCAGACCGATACCGCCCATGATCAGGAAGAGCACCGGGAGTACGATGCTCAGCAGCGCGTGCGTGTATTTCAGCGGGTTCAGTGTGAGATAGCCCTTGGCGCCGACCGTGATGTCCCCGCTGTGCAGGGCGGTGCGCGCGTGCGCGTACTCGTGCAGGCACAGGGAGACGATCCAGGCCGCCGTCACGAACAGGAAGATCGCCACGCCCCGCTGGGCGGCATACCCGCTCCAGGTGGCCCATCCGGTCACCGCCGTCACGGCCAGGATCCCGAGGAACACGGGACTGAGCCGCCGGTCGCTGGGGCGGGTGGTGGCGGTGGTCATGGGGGCAGGGCTCCTCGGGGCGTGTCGGGCGGGGCGGGGTCGACCGTACCGGTGTTGTGGGGGGAACGTCCTGCGGACGGCCAGAGGTTCCTGGTAATCGGTAAGTCGTGATCGAATCGACTGGGGCGGTGGCCATGGCGATCGCCGAGGACTGGGTCGAGTTTGTCCAGGACGCCATCCACCTGCCGAAGAGTGCGCGCCTCCGGCTGACGGGGAATGGTCTCACCCTGGTACCCGTGACTCAGGCGTACGTGACCACGGTCTGGCGTATCGCCCACCAGATCGAGGCAGGACTGCCCGGCTGGGTCGCGACGGGCAAGTTCTCGGTCGTCCCTCCCCGGGAGGGCTACAAGCCGGAGCCCGACGCGTCGGCGCTGCCGGCGGAGCAGATCCGTCCGGGCAAGAGCGAGATCGACGAGTCGCTGCTGCCCTTCGTCGTCGAGGTGGTCTCACCCGAGAGCAAGAACCGCGACTACAGCACAAAGCCCGATCATCACGCGTCGCGTGGTATTCCGGCGTACCTGATCGTTGACGTGCTCGCCGCCCGGTGGACGCTCCTGACCCGCCCCGCCGACGGCGAGTACCAGCACCGAGAGTCCAGCGTCTTCGGCGATCAGATCGAGATCCCCGTCGCCGACCAGACCCTCACCCTCGACTCCTCCCAGTTCCAGCGCATCTGAAACCCACAAGCCGCGCACGGCCGTCCCCGGAGACAATGGACCCCGTGCGCTATCGCCTGCTCGGCCCCACCCAGGTACTCCGCCCCGACGGTACGGCCGTCCCGGTCGGCGGAGCGCGGCTGCGTGCCCTGCTGGGCGTGCTCGCGCTGCGCGCCGGCCGGACCGTGCCCGCCGCCGTGCTGATCGACGAGGTGTGGGGCGCCGACCCGCC
>NZ_CM002285.1:7003148-7036540 GCF_000497445.1 Streptomyces roseochromogenus subsp. oscitans DS 12.976
CCGCACAGTCCCTGCCCGAGCTGACCGCCCTGTGCGGCGATCACCCGCTGGACGAGCCGCTGCAGGCGCTGCGGCTGCGCGCCCTGCGCGACGCCGGCCGCCCGGCCCAGGCCCTCGCCGCCTACGACGACGTACGACGGCTGCTCGCGGACCGGCTCGGCTCCGACCCCGGCCCCGAACTGCGCGCCTTGCACACCGAGTTGCTGACAGAAGCTCCTCGGGAGCCGGAGAGCCGGGTCCTCGGCAACCTGCCCGCCCGGCTCACCTCCTTCGTCGGCCGGGAGGCCGACATCGAGGCCATCAGCGCCGATCTCACCGCCGCCCGCCTGGTCACCCTGCTCGGGCCGGGCGGCGCCGGCAAGACCCGGCTGTCCCAGGAGGCCGCCGAGGCGGTACGGCACACCGCCCGGGACGGGGTGTGGCTGGCCGAACTCGCGCCCGTGGACGACCCCGAGGCCGTACCGCAAGCTGTGCTCACCTCGATCGGCGCCCGCGAGACCGTGCTGCACGGCGCCGGCGCCGAGAGCATACGCGCGGTCGCCGACCGCTACGACGACCCCCTCGAACGGATCGTGGAGCACTGCGCCCGGCGCCGGATGCTGATCGTCCTGGACAACTGCGAGCACGTCATCGAGGCGGCCGCCCGGCTCGCCGAGCGCCTGCTGGCCCGCTGCCCGGAGCTGACCGTCCTCGCCACCAGCCGCGAACCCCTCGGCGTGCCGGGGGAGTTGGTGCGGCCGGTGGAGCCGCTGCCCGAGCCGGTCGCACTGCGGCTGCTCGCCGACCGCGGCGCGGCCGCCCGGCCCGGATTCCGCGTCGAGGACGATCCCGGGGCCTGCGCCGAGATCTGCCGGCGACTCGACGGACTGCCCCTCGCCATCGAGCTGGCCGCGGCGCGCCTGCGGATGCTGACCCCGCGGCAGATAGCCGACCGGCTCGACGACCGCTTCCGGCTGCTCACCTCCGGCAGCCGCACCGTACTGCCCCGCCAGCAGACCCTGCGGGCCGTCGTGGACTGGTCCTGGGATCTGCTGGACACGGGCGAACGGGACGTCCTCGCCCGGCTGTCCGTCTTCGCGGGCGGCTGCGACCTGGCCGCCGCCGAGGCCGTGTGCGGCCCGGCCGCCCTGGACGCGCTCGGCTCGCTGGTGGACAAGTCCCTCGTGGTGGCGGCTCCCTCGGCCGAGGGAGCCATGCGCTACCGGCTCCTGGAGACCGTCGCCGAGTACGCCGGTGAACGGCTGGACGAGGCCGGCCGGCGCGCCGACGCCGAGCGCGCGCACCTCGCGTACTACCGCGAACTCGCCCGCACCACCGACCTGTTGCTGCGCGGCCCCGAACAGCGCATTGCCATCGACCGGTTCCAGCTGGAGTACGAGAACCTGCGCACCGCCCTGCGGCACGCCGTCGCCGCGACGGACGAGCAGGAGGCACTGTGCCTGACGCTGTCCCTGGTGTGGTTCTGGCAGATGCGCGACCAGCGCATCGAGACCCGCACCTGGTGCCGGGAGGTCATGGCGCTCGGCCCGGACCCGTTCGCCGAACCGGTGCGCCCCGCCCGCCCGGTGTATCGGCCCTGCACCGACACCCCGCCCCCGTACACCGGCGAGGTCCTCCTGGAGGCCCGGCGCGGCGTCCATCTGGCCCATCTCGCCTGCATGGACACCGAGCTGGACTCCTGGCAGACCGCCGGGGCGCAGGCCAAGCTGCGTGCCATCACCCGGGTCTACCAGCCGGGGCTGCCGCAGACCTGCCGCGCGCCCGGCATGTTGTGGTTCTTCGCCGTGATGCTGACCGGCGGTGTGGACAAGATGCGGACGGTCATCGACGCCTGTGTGCGGACCTGCCGGGAGACCCCGGGCTTCGAGTGGGAGCTGGCCGGGGCCCTGCAGATGCGCGCCAACATCCTCGCCAACCGCAGCGCCTGGGCGGGCAACGCCACCCGGGACGCCGACGAGTCGCTGGAGATCTTCCGCCGCCTCGGTGACGCCTGGGGCACCGCAGAGGCGCTGTCCGCCCGCGGCGAGGCCCAGGAACGCCAGGGCGCCTACTCCGAGGCCGCCGCCGCCTACCGGGAGGCCATCGAACATGCCGAGCGCCTCGGCGCCCGCGGCCAGATGGCCATCCTCCGCGCCCGCCTCGGCAGCGTGCTCATGGACGCGGGGGACACCGAGCGCGGCGAACGACTGCTGCGGGACGTCATCGCGTCCCAGGACGGCGCCCTCAACGAGGCGATGCCCTTCGCCCGGCTGTTTCTCGCCTGCTGGCTGGGCCTGACCGGCCGCACCGCCGAGGCGCGTGCGCAACTACGCCTGCTGCGGGAGGAGTTCACGATCGCGCACTTCGCCGTCTTCGACTCCATGATCCTCGCCCAGGAGGCCTGGCTGGACGCAATCGACGGCCGGCCCGAGGACGCCCTGGACATGGTGGCGCGGGCGCTGGACCTCGCCCGCGACCCGCTGGTCAAGGCCATCTCCCCGCACATGGACTCCGTCTGCCTGGGCATCGCGGCCATGGGCCTCGCCCGTCTCGACGGCGGCAGCCGTGCCGTCGACGCCGCCCGTTGCCTGGGAGCCTCCGACGCCCTGCTGCTGTCCGGCCACATCCCCTCCGGCGTGGAGCGCCGGTGCCACGAGATGATCGAGGCCCGGATCCGGCAGGCCCTGGACGAGCCGGCCTACCGGGCCGCGTACGCCGAGGGCGGTGGCCTCTCCCTCGCGGAGGCCACCGCCCTGCTCTGAGCCGCACTTCTCCTGGCGGGCGAACGTCAGTTCTTCGTACGGAACTTGTGGATCGCGACGGGTCCCATGACGGCCGTGATCGCCACCGACCACGCCACGGTCACCCACACATCGTGCGCCACCGGACCGCCCACCATCAGCCCGCGGGCCGCGTCCGCGAGCGTGGACAGCGGGTTGTAGTCGGTGAAGTGCCGCAGCCAGCCCGGCATCGACTTGGTCGGCGCGAAGATCGAGGACCCGAACTGCAGCGGGAACAGGACCAGGAAGCCCACCCCCTGCACGGACTGCGCGCTCTTCAGCATCACGCCGAGGGTGAGGAACACCCACATGATCGACGAGGCGAACAGCGCGGACAGAGCGACGGTGGCGAACAGGCCCGTCCAGTGCGTGATGTGGAAACCGACCAGGACGGCTACGACCATCAGGATGACCGTCGCGAACAGCATCCGCCCCAGCTCGACGGCGATCTTCGCGAACAGCACGGATCCGCGGCCGATCGGCAGCGTGCGGAACCGGTCCATGACCCCGCTGTTGAAGTCCTGGCTGAATCCGGTGCCGACACCCTGTGAGAGCGTCATGCTCATCATCGCGATCATGCCAGGGATGACGTACTGCACGTACTGGCCCTGGCCGCCGCCCAGCGCCTGGCCGATCGAGCCGCCGAAGACGTACACGAACAGCAGCGTGAAGACGACCGGCATGAACAGCGCGTCGAACATCGACTCCGGGTCCTGGCGGATCCAGAGCAGATTGCGCCGGATGAGCGCGCCGGTGTGCCGCAGATGCCCGCGCAGCGGGATACGGACGTCTACGTCGGTGGTGGGCATGACGGCGGTCATACGGCGACCTCCTGGCGGTCGTCGGTGGGCGTGGCGTTCTGCGGGGCACTGGCACGGTGGCCGGTGAGGGACAGGAACACCTCGTCCAGGCTGGGCAGTTCGGTGGTGATGGAGGAGATCGTGATGCCGCACGCGGTGACCGCGCCGACCACGGCGGTCAGCTGCTCGTCGCTGAGGATCGGCACCAGCAGCGTCCCGGACTCGTGGTCCACGGTGGTGCTCGCGAGCCCGGTGATGCCCAGCTCGTCCAGCATGGCCGCGAGCGGGCGCAGCTGCAGCGGGTCGACGGGCCGCACACGGAGGGTACGGCCGCCGACCTTGGCCTTCAGCTCCTCGATCCCGCCGTTCGCGATGACCTTGCCGCGGTCGACCACGGTCAGCTCGGAGGCGAGCTGCTCGGCCTCCTCCATGTACTGGGTGGTCAGCAGCACGGTGACGCCGTCGCCGACCATCGCCTCGACCTCGTCCCAGACCTCGTTACGGGTACGGGGGTCGAGCCCGGTGGTGGGCTCGTCGAGGTAGAGGACGGCAGGACGGCCGATCATCGAGGCGGCGAGATCCAGCCGCCGCCGCATACCACCGGAGTATGTGCCGGCAGGCCGCTTGGCCGCCTCCGTGAGGGAGAACCGCTCCAGCAGCTCGTCGGCGCGGGCGCGGGCGTCCTTGCGGGACAGGTCCAGCAGCCGGCCGATCATGTACAGGTTCTCCCAGCCGGGCAGCTTCTCGTCCACCGAGGCGTACTGCCCGGTCAGCCCGATCACCCGGCGCAATTGCCTCGGCTGCCGTACGACGTCGTAGCCGGCCACGGTGGCCTGTCCGGCGTCCGGGGTGATCAGGGTGGACAGGATCCGTACGAGGGTGGTCTTGCCGGCGCCGTTCGGCCCGAGCACACCCATCACGGTGCCCTCGCGCACGTCCAGGTCGACACCGTCCAGCGCCTTGGTCTCGCCGTAGTGCTTGACCAGCCCCCGTACCGTCACGGCGTGGCTTGCGCCGACGGGGTTGTCATCGATTCGCGTCATGCCGGAGACGGTGCCAGGACCCACCGACAAACCACCGACAGGGCGCCGACAGCCACCGACAGATCCCAGCGACCACCACCGCAACCATCAATCGACGACCACCGCAACCATCAGACGACCACCGCAACCATCAATTGAGGAACCACGACGGCGAGCAACCCCCTCCGCGAGAGCGGCGCCGGTTTAGGCGCAAAGACGGGGCAGCCCCGCTGACGGGGGATGATCAGCGGGGCTGCCGGGGTGTTGCCGCAATGGCTCAGTGGACGGAGTGCTCCTCCAGCGGGAACGTTCCGCCGACGACGTCCTCCGCATACGCCTTCGCCGCGTTCGACATGACCTCACGCAGGTCGGCGTACTTCTTGACGAACTTCGGGACCCGGCCGGAGGTCAGCCCCAGCATGTCCGTCCAGACCAGGACCTGCGCGTCGCACTCCGGGCCCGCGCCGATGCCGACGGTCGGGATGTGCAGCACCCGCGTCACCTCGGCCGCCAGCTCCGCCGGGACGAGTTCCAGGACGACCGCGAACGCGCCCGCGTCCTGGACCGCCTTCGCGTCCCGCAGCAGCTGCTGCGCCGCCTCCTCGCCGCGCCCCTGCACGCGATAGCCCATCGCGTTGACGGACTGCGGGGTCAGCCCGATGTGGGCCATGACCGGGATGCCGGACTCGACCAGCAGCCGGATCTGCTCGTGCGACCGCTCGCCGCCCTCCAGCTTGACCGCCCCGACCCCGGCCTCCTTCACCAGCCGGGTCGCCGAGCGCAGCGCCTGCACCGGACCCTCCTGGTAGGAGCCGAACGGGAGGTCGCCGACGATCAGGGCGCGCCGTGTGCCGCGGACCACGGCCGCCGACAGCATCGTCATCTCGTCGAGGGTGACGGGCACGGTCGTCTCGTACCCGAGGTGACAGTTGCCCGCCGAGTCGCCGACCAGGATCACCGGGATCCCGGACTCGTCGAAGACGGACGCGGTCATCGCGTCGTAGGCGGTGAGCATGGGCCACTTCTCGCCGCGTTCCTTGGCGAGGGTGATGTCGCGGACGGTGATGCGTCGGGTGCTCTTCCCCCCGTACAGCGCCTTGCTGCCGTCGGAGGATGCGAAATGCCCGCTCTGCGCGTTCTGGGCAGCCGAAAGCTGCGTCATGGCAACGGCTCCTTCAGTCATCTCGAGGCGCCCTGACGGCGTCCCCGGATCGACTCCATGGTGGCACCTCGTGCCAGTCAGGACCAGGGGGACCCCCTGTGATCCCCCTCCGTGGCCGGAAGCGAGCTGAAGCCGGAGGCGAGCGGTGTAAGTCCTTGGCAAAGAAGTGAGATACGAGACCGTTCCGTATCGAAATGGTCGTACGCTCGAACACATGACACGTCCCGTTCCTGCCTCCCGAGTACCGGAAGCGGTGCACCGGCGCCGTTGGGCGATCCTCGGCGTGCTGATGCTGAGCCTGCTCATCGTGATGCTCGACAACTCGATCCTGAACGTCGCGATCAAGACCATCGCCAGCCCCGCGCCGACCGGCCTCGGCGCCTCCCAGGGCCAGATCGAGTGGGCGATCAACGCCTATACCCTCGTCTTCGCCGGCCTGCTGTTCACCGCCGGCCTCGTCGGTGACCGCCTCGGCCGCAAGAAGGTGCTGCTCGGCGGCATCGCCGTGTTCGGCATCGGCTCCGCCCTGGCCGCCGAGTCCGGCTCGCCCGGCCAGCTGATCGCCTACCGCGCGCTGATGGCCCTCGGTGCCGCCTTCGTCATGCCGGCCACCCTCGCCGTCCTGATGAACATCTTCGAGCGCGAGGAGCAGGCCAAGGCCATCGGTATCTGGGCGGGTGGTGTGGGCCTCGCGATCGTCATCGGGCCGATCACCGGCGGTGCGCTTCTCGACCACTTCTGGTGGGGCTCGGTCTTCTTCGTCAACGTGCCGATCGTGATCGTCGCGCTGGTCCTCATGACCGTGCTGGTGCCCGACTCCCGCGACCCGAGGCCGGGCCGGCTCGACCCCGTCGGTGTCGTCCTGTCCGTCGTCGGCCTCGTCCTGCTGGTCTACGGCATCATCAAGGGCGGCGAGCTGGCCGACTTCACCGACGCGAAGGTGCTGGCGACCATCCTCGCCGGTCTCGTCGTCCTCGCCGGCTTCGTCGTCTTCGAGCGGCGCAGCGACCACCCGTCGCTCGACGTCACCTACTTCAAGAACAAGGTCTTCTCGGCCGCCATGAGCGCCATGGCGCTGGTCTTCTTCGCACTGATGGGCGTCACGTTCTTCGGCGTCTTCTACACCCAGAGCGTGCGCGGCTACTCGCCGCTGGAGTCCGGCGTGCTGCTGCTGCCGCTCGCCGTCGCCCAGCTGCTCTTCGCGCCGCGCGCCCGGCTGCTGGTCGACCGGTTCGGCAACCGGGCCACCACCACCGCCGGCCTGGTGCTGATCGCGGCGACGCTGGCCATGTTCGCCACCTTCGAGGCCGGCACACCGATCTGGCTGCTCGAGGTCGTCTTCTTCCTGATGGGCACCGGCATCGCGCACATCATGACGCCGACCTCGGTCGTCGTCATGCAGGCCCTGCCCCGCGAGAAGGCCGGCTCGGCCTCCGCGCTCAGCAACACCTTCCGCCAGGTAGGCGGCGCGCTCGGCATCGCCATCCTCGGCTCGGTGCTCGCCACCTCGTACCGCGACGGCATCGAGGGCAAGCTCGGCGTGCTGCCGCCCGCCCTGCGCGACAAGGCCGCCGAGTCCATCGAGGCCACCCTCGGCATCGCCGGCAAGCTCGGCCCGCAGGGCAAGGCCCTGGTCACCCCCGCCAACGACGCGTTCCTGCATGCCATGCACGTCACCGCCCTGTGCGGGGTGGGCGTCGCGCTGATCGGCGCCGTGGTGACAGCCCTGTTCCTGCCGGGCAAGGCGCCGGCCGCTCAGCAGGGCGAACAGGAAACGGAGTTGGTCGAAGCCGCGGAGTGACGCGAAGCACGCGCTTGCACGGGAAGGAGGCGGCTGCGGGACAATTCCCGCAGCACAGTGAGAGGACGGATCGACGTGAGTCTTGCCGAAAGCCTGCCGCGACCGGACGGGCCCGTACGGGGACGCCCCCGCAGCGAGGCCGCGGAACGGGCCATCCTGGAAGGCGTGATGAAGCTCCTGGAGGACGGCGTACCGCTCGCCGAACTCTCCATGGAGCGCGTCGCGCGCACGGCCGGCGTCGGCAAGGCCACCATCTACCGCCGCTGGAGCGGCAAGGAAGAGCTGTTCGTCGAGGTCGTACGCGCCGCGGAGCCCCCCGACCCCGAGCCTCCCGGCACCTCCCTGCGCGACGACCTCGTCGTGCTGCTGGAGTCCCTGCGCCGGCGCGGCCTCGCCAGCCGCTCCTCGGCGATCCTGCACAACGTGTACGCGCAGATGAAGTCCAGCCCCAGGCTCTGGTCGGAGTACCACGACACCGTCGTCGCACCCCGTCGCGCCCTGGCCATGGAGGTGCTGCGCCGGGCGCGCGAGAACGGCGAACTGCGGCCGGACGTCGACCTGGAACTGGCCCACGACATGTTCGTCGGCCCCATGCTGGTGCGCGCACTCATGCGCCCCGACGCCGAGCTGCCCGAGGGGCTGGCGGAGGAGATCGTCGACCGGGTCCTGGACGGCCTACGGCCCGTCAGCTCGACAGCCTCGTAGCACTCATGTGCGCGTTCTGTCACAGACCCCACGCGTCCCGGGGGTAGCCGGAACTCGCCGCCCCGCCCCGTTCGTCCTCGTCTTCCGTACGGCCGTCATGGGACGGCGGGTCCGGAGCCGATCATCCCCTAGGGTCGGAAGAACACACGGGGGAACGACGGTGTGCACGGCAGGCAGTGAGGCAGACGGTATGGCGCAGCAGGCGTACATGACGGAGACGGCGGACGGCGGCTCGGGGCCCGAGCGACCGGGATCCCGGCTTCGGCGCCTGATGCGTCGGCTCTTCTCAGGGTGGCGCGGCGATCCACGCGTCTGGCGCCGCGGCATCGTCCTCGCGTTGCTGGCCCTGCTCCTCGCCCTGGTGATGCTGCTGCACTCGCACATCTCGAACAAGGTGGGCAACCTCGGCAGCCTGACGGAGACGTTTCTGCCCTGGCTGGGTCTCGCCGTCCCGGTGCTGCTGCTTCTCGGCCTGCTCCGGAAGTCGGCGACCGCGCTGATCGCCGTACTCCTGCCGGCGATCGTATGGCTGAACCTCTTCGGCGGGCTGCTCACCGACAAGTCGGGCTCGGGCGGCGACCTGATGGTGGCGACGCACAACGTCAACGCCGAGAACCCCGACCCCGCGGCGACCGCCCGCTCCGTGGCCTCCTCCGGCGCCGACATCCTGGCCCTGGAGGAGGTCCCGAGCAGCGCGGTGCCCGTCTACGAGACGGCGCTCGCGCCGACGTACAAGCACCACGCGGTCGTCGGCACGGTCGGCCTGTGGAGCAAGTACCCGATGACCGACGTGCAGGCCGTCGACATCAAGCTGGGCTGGGAGCGTGCGATGCGCGCCACCGTGTCGACGCCCAAGGGGCAGATCGCGGTGTACGTCGCACACATGCCCTCGGTCCGGGTGAAGGTGGAGGCCGGCTTCACCGCCCGGCAGCGCGACACGAGCGCCGACGCGCTCGGCGAGGCCATCGCCCAGGAGCCGCTGAAGCGGGTGATCCTGCTCGGCGATCTGAACGGTACGATGAACGACCGCTCGCTCAACGCGGTCACCTCGCAGATGCGCTCCACGCAGGGCGCGGCGGGCAGGGGCTTCGGGTTCAGCTGGCCGGCGTCGTTCCCGATGGCGCGGATCGACCAGATCATGGTCAGGGGAGTGGAGCCGGAGAGCTCCTGGACGCTGCCGCGCACCGGCAGCGATCACCTTCCGGTGGCCGCCCGTGTGAAGCTGGACACGTCCTCGTAACCGGTTGGAATACTGGGCCTGAGAGACTTTGTTCCGCTGCTGAACTTAGAACCACGGAACTCCGCTCTCTGACTTGGAAAGGCACAGGCCCTTCATGCCCCTGGCCCTGCTCGCTCTGGCCGTCGGCGCTTTCGGAATAGGTACGACCGAGTTCGTGATGATGGGCCTGCTGCCCGACGTTGCGGACGACCTGCACATCTCGATCCCCACCGCGGGACACCTGGTCTCGGCGTACGCGCTGGGCGTCGTCATCGGCGCCCCGCTGCTCGCCGCCCTCACGGCCCGTATGTCCCGCCGCACGGTCCTGATCGCCCTGATGGGACTGTTCGTCGCCGGCAACGCCCTGTCGGCGTTCGCCCCCGGCAACGGCTCCCTGCTCGCCGCCCGCTTTCTCAGCGGCCTGCCGCACGGCGCCTTCTTCGGCGTGGGCGCGGTCGTGGCGACGTCGCTGGTCCCGCCGGAGCGCAAGGCCCGCTCGGTGTCGCTGATGTTCCTCGGCCTGACCATCGCCAACATCGCGGGCGTGCCGGTGGCGACACTGATGGGCCAGCACCTGGGCTGGCGGTCGGCGTTCCTGGCCGTGAGCGTGATCGGCCTGGCCGCGATCGCCTCGCTGGCCCTGCTGATCCCGCAGGACAACGGGCATGCCGCAGCGTCGACGGGCCTGCGCGGCGAACTGGCCGCGGTGAAGTCCCTGCCGGTCTGGCTGGCGCTCGGTACCACGGTGGCGGGCTTCGGGGCGCTGTTCGCGGCGTACAGCTATGTGACCCCGATGCTGACGGGCGCCGCCGGGTACGCCGAGAGCAGCGTCACCCTGCTGCTGGCTCTCTTCGGTGTCGGTGCGACGGCGGGCAACCTGCTGGGCGGCCGCCTGGCGGACCACTCGCTGCGGGGAACCCTGTTCGGCGGGCTGGCCTCCCTCGGCGCGGTGCTGCTCTTGTTCCCGCTGCTGATGCGGGCGGAGTGGAGCGCGGCGCTGGCGGTGGCCTTGCTGGGCCTGGCGGCCTTCGTCACGGGTACGCCGCTGCAGCTGATGGTGATGGAGAAGGCGTCGGCAGCCCCCTCCCTGGCCTCCTCCGCCAACCAGGCCGCCTTCAATCTGGCGAACGCCTCAGGAGCCTGGATCGGCGGCCTGGCCCTCGCGGCGGGCTTCGGTACGACGTCGCCCGCGCTGGCGGGTGCGATGCTCGCCGTGCTGGGGCTGGGTGTGGCGGCGGTGGCGTACGCCGTCGACCGGCGCCGGACTCCGTCGGCGGGGCGGGAGAGGCTGGTCGCCTCCCACGTGCCCGGGGAGTCGGCCGCGCTGCACCACTGATGTCAGATGTCAGCTGATGTCAGATGTCAGCCGCTGTGGGCCCAGCCCGCGGGTAGTGGTCTCGGACGGAATCTGCGGCTGAAGTCCAGAGGGATGTCCAGGGCCAGGAAGTTCTTTCCGTTCCCCGTCCGTGCGCGCAGCCGGATCCGGTGCTGGGCCACCGGCACCGTCTCGGGAAGCCGAAGGAGCCACACCTGCTTCCACGGCCCGGCGGGCAGCCTCGGGTCACCCGACAGTCTCGCGCCCATGCGCGCCAGCAGATCGGGCAGCCGGTAGCTTCTGTCCAGCATCTTCACCGGACCGAACTTCATGATCACATTGCAGGTGACCCGGGTCAGATCGACGGCTTCCTTGAGGCGGCCGCCCATCTCCCAGCGGACCTGGTGCCCGAGCCACGGCAATGCGGGAGTCAATGTGATGTCGAAGATGTCCAGGACATAGGTGTCGTCGCTCGCGTCCTCCACCAGGCGCATACTCACCTCGCTCACCCCGCGGTGCCGCGGATATGAATGTTGCCGCCGAGGCGCGTGCACGGCCCGGCGGCGACCACCGCGCCGTGCCCCCGCCGAATTGCCGCTCACGCCCTTCGTCACCCGTTCGGGTGTGGGGCAACGCCGGCAGAGGGCCGGCGGCCATGCCACGGGGGCATACGCCGACGGGAGGCGTTCGGGCGGACATCACCAGGCGGATCGGCCGGTGAAGGCGCGGACCGGCCGGTGCCGGTGAAGGCAAGGACGGCCGCCCGGACACCGGGCCGAGGCGCCTGGCGTCCGGTTCGGGCAGGGTGTGCACGGCGCGGGGGTGCCGGACAATGGTCGGGACCGGAGCCCCGGCCCGATTCCGGCGGGCCGGGGCTCCACATCATGCAGTCGACTGCGGATCAGTCGTCGTGGTCCTTGTGCTTCACCCGGAAGCTGGCGATCACTCCGTCTTCGACCTCGATGCCCTCGGGCGGGCAGGCGCGCACGCCGAAGCTGTCGCTGTGGCGTCCGACGGTGGCGATGGGGCCGCCGTTGTCGCAGACCGCCCCGCGGAAGACCTCGACGGTCTTGTCGCTGTCGTTGCGGATGTTGAGGGTCTTGGCGCCCAGGCCGCTGACTACGGTGATGCAGTCGCCGGGGTGGGAGGAGTAGGACCGCTCGTTGATCTGGATCCGGCCTTCCCGCTCCCTGCCCTCCTCACCGCGACCCTCGTTGCCCTTGCCTTCCTCGTTGCCCTTGCTCTGCGTGCCGCCGTCCCGGGGCGCGCCGGCGGCGGCCGTCGGGGCTGCCGCAGGCGCCGGGTCGGCGGCGGCGGAGGCGTAGGTGATGCCGGTCGCGACAAGAGCTGCGGCTGCTCCTACGGCAGCCGCCACCATGTTCGAACGGGCGAGATTCATGTCTTTCTCCTGTCTTGTGTCTCAGACCGGCTCGTCAGCCGGCTCGAGATCAAAAGTACTTAGAGATGCCACATCGGCAATATCGGAAGATTGCTGACATGGTGCCGTTTGGGGCATCTATGACCCCGATCGGCACGTCGACAGAGGATCAAGTCGCCGTAGAAAATGTGGGATTGACATACTATTAGGCCTTTAGGGTGATCTCCTGACTCTCGCTCACCCATAGTGCGGGCGTGTCGGTGCGTACGTGGCGAGGCGAGTCGTGCTAGAAGGCCCTGCCCGCCGACGTGCGTCACGTCGCCCCAGCGGCACCGCTTCGGCCCGGGTGTGGCCGTGAGCCGCCGACGTGGCCGATGACTCTCAGTCGGTAACTCCGTTACGCAGAGCCGGACTTCGAAGTCATGCAAAAGGGGCGTGAGGTCGGCAAGACCCCACGCCCCTCCGTTCAGCGCGTCAGCGGCTCAGTGCTTCTTCGCCGCGTACGACTGGACGTAACCGTCCGCGGGCGAGCCCACGCCCGTCACGTCGTCGTAGCCCTTCGTCGCGGACAGCGAGCTGTCCTTGCCGAGGCTGCGGACCGAGTACAGCAGGCCGCCCTTGGCGTCCAGGCCGTTGGCGAAGTCCACGCGGGCGACCGCCAGGCCGGAGCCCGTCGGGTTGTCCGTGACGTCGTGGAATACACCCTTCTTGCCGTACTTGGCGTAGATCGTCGGGTTGGCGAAGCCGATCGCCTTGCCGCCGCCCGCCTCCTGGGCCAGCGCCTGGACCGCCGCGATCACCGGAGCGGCGAGCGAGGTGCCGCCGATGCGGTACTCGCTGTACTGCTGCGAGCCGTCCGGGAAGGTCTGGGTCTGGCCGACCAGGAAGCCGGTGTTCGGGTCGGCGATGGCCGCGATGTCCGGGACGACGCGGTTGCCGGAGGCGCTGTTGGCCTGCGCCAGCGCGTCCGGGACCACGCCCTTCTGGTAGTAGGGCTCGGCGACCGTCTTGCTGGTGCCGCCGCCCGCGCCCGAGGTGAAGGCGCCGGGGAAGTTCGTCCAGCTCTTGCCGTCGGCCGACAGGGTCGCCTTCTCGGTGCCCCAGCCGGTCTCCCACTGGTACGTGTCGCCCTTGCCGACCGCCAGCGACGTACCGCCGACCGCGGTCACCCACGCCGAGTTGGCCGGGGTGTCGACCTGCTTGGTCTTGGTGTGGGCGACCTCGTCGCCGTTGTCACCGGAGGAGAAGTAGAAGCCGATGCCCTGCACCGCGCCCAGCTGGAAGACCTGGTCGTAGGCGGCCGCGAGGTCCGGGGTCTGGCTGGCCTCGACGTCGCCCCAGGAGTTGGAGACGATGTCGGCCAGGTGGTTGTCGACCACCTTGCTGAGGGAGCCCAGCAGGTCTTCGTCGTAGCAGGAGGCCGCACCGACGTAGGTGACGTCGGCGCTGGGCGCGACGGCGTGCACGGCCTCGACGTCGAGGGTCTCCTCGCCGTACCAGCCGGCCGCCTTGCACTCGTCGGTCCTGGTGTAGGAGTCCGGCAGCGACTGGTGCAGCTGGCTGGTCTTCCAGGCCTGGTCGCCGTTCTTCGCCGCGTACGTGCCGGCGTCGAAGGCGAGGGTCGGCGAGGCGTAGGCGTCGGTGATGGCGATGCGGACGCCCTTGCCGGTGTACGTGCCGGCGCCGTAGGCGGCGCGCAGCTGCTTGCCGGTGTAGCCCTTGATCGCGTACGGGACCTTCTGGCCGTACGCGTCCGGCAGCGTGCTCGCGATCTTCGAACCGTAGTACGAGGAGAACGGCCCGGCGTTCTTGAACACGGCGTCCGGCGGCGGCAGCGTGTCGTCGTGGTTCGCCATGTGCGGGGCGTTGTCCAGGCCGGTGACGGTCAGGACGGCGTCCTTCAGAGCGGCCGGGACGGAGGCCGCCTGTGCGGGGGCGCGGTAAGTGGCCGAGCCCTTGGCGTAGTTGTGCAGCTGGGTGCCGAACGCCTTCTCGGCGGCGGCAACGTCACCGGAGACGGCGACGTAGTGCTGGGTGACCTCGGTGACCTTCAGGCCGGCCGACGTCAGCCAGGACTTGACGGCGGACACCTGGGCCTTGGTGGCCCCGAACTGGGCCTGCGCCTTCTTGGCGCTCAGGTACTTGCCGTACAGCGGCGAGCTCGGGTCGGACACGGCCTTGGCGTAGGCGGCGAGTCCGGCCGCGTCCTTGCCGGCCAGGTAGACCCGGGCGTTGATCTGGGCGCTGTCCGAGGTCGCGCCCTTGTCCGCCTTGGCCGTGGCCCAGAGAGGCTTGGTGCCCTTCAGTGCGTTACGAGCGGGGCTGTCCGCGGCGTGCGCCGCGGGTATGCCCAGCGCCAGCGCGCCGGCGACCATGGGCAGTGTCGCTGCCATGCTCATGGCGCGCAGTTTGGCGCGGTTGGATCTCATAGAACCCCCTGCGATGCGGTTCGCATGCATGTAGTGGTCGATACGTCATGCGTCCGCGCGCCGGCCTGCGGCGGTTCGGCCGGTGATTGGATCACACGATGGGGGTCACTCTTTCGATGAACCGTTCATGCCAGGGGAATGGAATGGTCAAGAGAAACTCAAGTAGTCGTCAGTTGGGGCGATTTGGGCTATTTATCCTTACGGCTGTGTAACGGATGGGGTTGTCCGCTGTTCAAGAACGCGGTTTCGCTCCCCGCTCCTTGAGTATCTGGGCCATCACCTGAAGCTCCGACTGCTGCGCGTCGACCATGCCCTGCGCGAGCCGCTTCTCCACATCGACGGTGCACTTGGCCACACAGCCCTCGGCCATATGGATACCGCCCTTGTGATGGTCCGTCATCAGCTGCAGATAGAGGACCTCGGCCTGCTTGCCGTTCAGCGACTGGAGCTTCTTCAGCTCGGTGTTCGTCGCCATACCCGGCATCAGCGAGCCGTCCCCGCGCTCGGGCATGTCACCCATGCCCATCCAGGCCATCGGCGGCTTCGCCGACACCTTCGGCAGCCCCCACAGATCCAGCCAGCCCAGCAGCATGCCGCGCTGGTTGGCCTGCGTCTGCGCGATGTCGTAGGCGAGGCGCCGCACTTCCTCGTTCGTCGTGTGGTCCCGGACGATGTACGACATCTCGACGGCCTGCTGGTGGTGCACGGCCATGTCCCGCGCGAATCCGGCGTCCGCCGACTCCGCGTCCGGCGTCCTCGGGCCCCGGTCCCCTGAGTCCTCGGCGGCCGCATAGGTGATCGCGCCGGCCGCGACCAGCGCCGCCGCCGCGGCCCCCGCGATCCAGCCGATGTGCCGCCGCCCCACTACATCGCCCCGTTGGTGCAGGCGGCGCCCGGCTCGGGCGTCTGCTGGCCCTGCACATAGGTCGCGAAGAACTTGTCCACTTCCGGATCGCTCGCGCTCTTCACCGTCACCTGGTGGCCCCACGCCGACAGGATCAGCGGCGCCGCCTGATTCTCGTACGGGCTCATCAGCGAGTACGGCGTCTTCTTCACCTTCGCCGCGAGCGCGTCTATGTCAGCCTTCTTCGCCTTGTCGGTGTACGTCACCCAGACCGCGCCGTGCTCCAGCGAGTGCACCGCGTTCTCGTCCTGCAGGGGCTTGGTGTAGACGGTGCCGTCGCAGGTCGCCCAGATCGGGTTGTGGTTGCCGCCGACCGGCGGGTGCATCGGGTACGACACCTTGGTCGTCACATGCGTCCGTGCCAGCTTGCCGGACCAGGTCTGCACGCCGTCCTTGCCGGCGGTCCAGTGCCCGGAGTCACCGGAGGAGCCGCCCTTGGTGTCGCTCGCGGTGTCCTTCTTGTGGTCGGACCGGGAGTTCACGAGGACCGCACCGCCGACGACGAGGCCGGCGACGACCACCACGCTCGCGGCGATCGTGAGTATGCGGTTGCGGCGCTCGCGCGCCCGCTCGGCGCGGCGCATCTCCTCTATACGCGCCTTGCGTGCCGCGCTGCTGTTCTTGGCGGAACCCATGAGGTGTCCTTCTGGGGGAAAAAGACGGCAACAGGAAGGGTGGAGCCCGCTGATCGTAGTAGGGGATGGGCCGCCTTCCGTAGGGAGGGCACCGCAAAGGAACGACCGCGGGAGTGCGCAAAAAGGGTGAAGACGGATGACGGCGTACGGCGGTGCACGACGGCGGGATAATTTGAACCCAGGATGCGTATTACCTACGCTCGCCTTATGCGGCTCCTGCGCTCCACGGACCTGGCCCTGCGCGTCCTGATGCGACTGGCCGTGGCCACCGACGCCACGCCCACGACCCGCCAGGTCGCGGCGGACATGGACGTGCCCTACACGCACGCCGCGAAGGTCGTCGCCGAACTCCAGCACCTCGGCCTCGTCGACGCCCGGCGCGGCCGCCGCGGCGGCCTCACCCTGACCGAGAAGGGCCGTACGGCGTCGGTGGGTGCGGTGGTGCGGGTTTTCGAGGGCGACGGTGACGTGGTCGAGTGCGAGGGGGCTACGCCGTGTCCGCTGCGGTCCGGGTGCCGTCTGCGGGGCGCCTTGCGGCGGGCTCAGGAGGCGTTCTTCGCCTCGCTGGATCCGGTTACGGTCGCGGAGATCGTGGCTGAGCCGACGGGGCCTTTGCTCCTCGGTATCTCTCAAGGGCCGGGGACGGTCTAGGCGCGTTGCGGGGGTGCCGGGACCTGCCGTCAGGCGTGTGCCGCGCCGTCGTGGCCGGCCGCTCCCCCAGGTTCCCGGCTTCGCTCGAACCCGGGGGACCCCCATCGCGGCGGAGCCGCATATCGGCACAGTCCCGCGCCCCTGGGGTGCTGCCGCTCAGCCTTGTGCCATCCAGAGGTCGGGCCCGAAGACCTCGTAGTGAATGCCGGCCGGGGACACACCCTTCTCGATCAGCTGGGTGCGTACTGTCCGCATGAAAGGCAGCGGGCCGCACAGGTACGCGTGTGTGCCGGGATGTACCCGGACACCGGAGAGACCGACCAGGCCGGTGCGGGTGTCCGGGGCGGCGTCTCGCTCGTAGAAGAAGTGGACGGAGGCGTCCGGGAGCTTTTCGGCGTACGTCTCGTGGTCGGTGCGCAGGGCATGGTGGGCGGGGGAGCGGTCGCCGTGGAGGACGGTGACCGGGCCGCGGTGGCCGCTCGCCGCGAGATCGGCCAGTATCGCGATCATCGGGGTCACGCCGATGCCCGCGGAGGCGAGCAGCAGGGGCGTGTCCGGGCCGGCGGAGTCCAGGACCAAGTCGCCGTACGGCTCGGACAGTTCGAGGAGGTCGCCGACGCGCACGCGCGCGTGGAGGTGGTGCGAGACCTCGCCGTCGGGCGTCACGACGTCGCCCCGCACGCGCTTGACGCTGAACTGCCGTACCGCCTCGCCCGGCGCCCCGGACAGGCTGTACTGGCGTATCTGCCGGGCTCCGTCGGGCAGGGGCACGCGCACGGAGACGTACTGGCCGGCCCGGAAGTCCCGCACCGCCCCGCCGTCGGCCGGCCGCAGCCGGAAGGTGACGACGTCCGCGGTCTCCGTGACCCGCTCGACGACCTCCCACTCCCGCCGGCCCCGGCCGCCGCTCTCCTCGTAGAGGCGCTTCTCGATGGCGATGAGCGCGTTCGCCATCAGCCAGTAGACCTCGTCCCAGGCGGCGGCGAACCCGGGTGTGACGGCATCGCCGAGGACCTCGGCGATGGCGGCGAAGAGGTGCTCGTGGACGACGGCGTACTGCTCGGGCGCGACGCCGAGCGAGGCGTGCTTGTGGGCGATGCGGCCGAGGAGGGCGTCGGGCCGGGTGTCCGGGTGGTCCAGCAGATGCGTGGCGAAGGCGGCGATGGAGCCGGCGAGGGCCTGCTTCTGGGCGCCGGAGGCCTGGTTGCCGCGGTTGAACAGGTCCCGCAGCAGTTCGGGGTGGGCGGCGAAGAGGCGGGCGTAGAAGCGCTCGGTGATCTCGCCGATGGCCGCGCCGACGGCGGGAAGGGTGGCGCGGACGGTGGCTGCGGACGACTCGGACAGCATCGGGACTCCTCACGACTCGGCTGCGCGGCACGCTATGAAAACTTGCATCTGAGATGCAAATTAAATGAACGTGGTTTCGCTCACGCGTCGCATGGGTTCGGCCATTACGGATGTCAGTCCGAGCAGGCAAGATGGGCGACAGAGCAGTACACCTGCCGTACGAGAGGCGTTCAGGCCGAAGACGCCCGGGCGATCAAGGTCCGCAACGCGCACGAAATGGTGTTGTGGTGTGATGCCCAGGTGCCCGACCGTCGTCCGGGGGCACCCGGAAAGGCGGCCTGACCAGCAAGGATGGGGAAGCGGAAGATGGACAAGCAGCAGGAGTTCGTGCTCCGGACGTTGGAGGAGCGCGACATCCGGTTCGTACGCCTGTGGTTCACGGACGTGCTGGGCTTCCTCAAGTCCGTCGCCGTGGCCCCCGCCGAACTGGAGCAAGCCTTCGACGAGGGCATCGGCTTCGACGGCTCCGCCATCGAGGGCTTCGCCCGGGTCTACGAGTCCGACATGATCGCCAAGCCGGACCCCTCCACCTTCCAGGTCCTGCCGTGGCGCGCGGAGACCCCCGGCACGGCCCGCATGTTCTGCGACATCCTCATGCCGGACGGCTCCCCGTCCTTCGCGGACCCGCGCTACGTCCTGAAGCGTGCCCTGGCCCGCACCTCCGACCTGGGCTTCACCTTCTACACCCACCCCGAGATCGAGTTCTTCCTGCTGAAGGACCGCCCGCTGGACGGCTCCCGCCCCACCCCGGCCGACAACTCGGGCTACTTCGACCACACGCCCACCAACGTCGGCATGGACTTCCGCCGCCAGGCGATCACCATGCTGGAGTCGATGGGCATCTCGGTGGAGTTCTCCCACCACGAGGGCGCCCCGGGCCAGCAGGAGATCGACCTCCGCTACGCGGACGCGCTGTCGACGGCCGACAACATCATGACGTTCCGCCTGGTCATGAAGCAGGTCGCGCTGGAGCAGGGCGTCCAGGCGACCTTCATGCCGAAGCCTTTCTCCGAGCACCCCGGCAGTGGCATGCACACCCACCTCTCCCTCTTCGAGGGCGACCGGAACGCGTTCTACGAGTCGGGCGCGGAATACCAGCTCTCCAAGGTCGGCCGCTCCTTCATCGCGGGCCTGCTCAAGCACGCGGCGGAGATCTCGGCGGTCACCAACCAGTGGGTGAACTCCTACAAGCGCATCTGGGGCGGCTCCGAGCGCACCGCGGGCGCCGGCGGCGAGGCCCCGTCGTACATCTGCTGGGGCCACAACAACCGCAGCGCCCTGGTCCGCGTCCCGATGTACAAGCCCGGCAAGACCGGCTCCGCGCGCGTCGAGGTCCGCTCCATCGACTCCGGCGCCAACCCCTACCTGGCCTACGCCCTCCTGCTGGCCGCCGGCCTGAAGGGCATCGAGGAGGGCTACGAGCTCCCGCCGGGCGCCGAGGACGACGTCTGGGCCCTCTCCGACGCCGAGCGCCGCGCGATGGGCATCGAACCCCTCCCGCAGAACCTCGGCGAGGCCCTCGCCCTGATGGAACGCAGCGACCTGGTCGCCGAGACCCTCGGCGAGCACGTCTTCGACTTCTTCCTGCGCAACAAGCAGGCCGAGTGGCACGAGTACCGGAGCGAGGTCACGGCGTTCGAGCTGCGGAAGAACCTGCCGGTGCTGTAAGCGCAGGTCAGGGCGGGTTTACTGCGTATACGGTGCGTGGGGCCGACGGTCGTGGACCGTCGGCCCCTGTGCGTCTCGCGGTCCCTGGGCCGTCTCTGGGCCGTTGCCACGGATGCTGACCCTCGTCCCGCTCCGCCCGCGCTGCGCCGACGCACACCCACGCGTGGACCGGGCCGGGACCATGAGTCGATCACTGGACATCGCGGTCATGAAGGGGAGGGTGGTCGCTAAGGACGGCGGGACGGCTCAGCTTGCCGAGGGCGTCCTTCAAGGCCGCATGGTCGAGCGCGAGGAGTCGGCCGAAGAGCGCACCGAGGTTGTCTGTCATCCGCTCGAACCCGTACGCCCCGCCCGTGCGCGAAGCCGAAGCGGTGGCCGGATCTTTGTGGCTTCTGCCAGTACGAGGGGCTGCCGGAGTGCGGGAAGACTGCCCGTCAGAGGCTGCGGCCTGCCCCGGGGCCGGGGGGGCCGAGTCCTAAGGACCTGACGAAGCACAGGGGAGGACGGCACGGTGAGCGCGCAGCAGTATGACGAGATCGGTGAGGCGTACGAGGGCTTCAAGTCCCTGCCGCTGGAGCAGTACGTGGTGGTGCCCGGTTTCCTGGCCATGGTCGGGGGCGTGAGCGGCAAGTCGGTCCTCGACCTGGCCTGCGGCACCGGCTTCTACAGCAGGGAGTTCAAGCGGCGCGGCGCCACGGAGGTGCTCGGCATCGACATCTCCGGTGAAATGATCGCCGTGGCAGAGGAGTTGGAGAAGCACAACCCGCTGGGCGTGCGCTACGAGGTGGGCGATGTGTCCGAACTGCGCCCCCTGGAGCGGCGCTTCGACATCGCCCTGGGGGCCCATATGCTCAACTACGCGGAGGGCGTCGCCGCCATGGAGCGGATGTGCCGGAACGTGCACCGGAGCCTGGAGCCCGGCGCCGAGTTCTTCGTGCTCGCCCAGTCACCCGACTTCCGCTTCGACGGGCCGCCCCCGGACAAGTACGGCTTCCGCACCGAGCTGACCGGCGAGGAGGCCGAGACCGGACCGCGCGTGCGGACCACGGCGCTGCTCGACCCGCCGATCGGGTTCGTCAGCACCCTCCCGCGCCGTGAGGCCTACGACGAGTGCCTGCGGGCGGCCGGATTCGGCGAGTTGACCTGGATCCCGCTGGAGGTGTCCGACGCCGGCGTGCGGGAGTTCGGTGCGGACTTCTGGGCGGACTTCCTCGCCAACCCCCCGCTGGAGATGCTGCGCTGCCGCGCCTGACGACCGACCGTCCGCCGGCTGATCGCTCCCGCTCCCGGCCGTCCCGGTCCTTCGCGGGGGCCGGCTGGGCGGCGGACGCCGTCGTCCGCTCGCTGCGGGCGTGTACGACGCGCGCCCGTTGCTGTCATCGGCGGCGAGTTCGGTGGCCGTCCAGGCCGACGCGGTCGCGGCGTCCGGCAGGGCCGACCCGGCGGCCTCGGACGCGGCGGCGGTGGCGCATTCGAGGGTGTGCGGGACGGCGTCGCCGCCGAAGCCGATGCTCGGGTGGATGCCCGGCATGGCGTGGGTGACGGTGCCCATCATCCGGGCACGGCAGCTCCCCGCTCACCCTCACCGCACGGAAGGAATCCCGCCTTCCTCAGACCGGCAGGCCCAAGACCGGCAGGCCTGCCTCGGACCGGGCAGGCCTCCCTCGGCCCCGCGGGCCGTCACTCCGAGTCGGCTTCGGAGTCGGTCTCCTGGAACTGCTGTACGTGACCGCGCTGGGGTTGGGGCTGGGGCTGTACGCGACCGTCGTGGTCGCGGTTGTTGCAGGCGTCGTACACCGGCTGGCTGGTCCCCGGCACGACGAAGGGAACCAGCCCCAGGGCCTGCTGGCAGATCTTGTTCCCGGACAGGGTCCGGCCGGCGATGTTGATACGGCCGTGGTCGCCGTCCTGGGCGTGGGCCGGAGCGGCGAGCCCGAGACCGGCCGCGGTGAGCGCGGCGAGAGCGGTGATCTTCTTCATAGCCTGGTCAACGACTTCGGATCGGCGCAGGTCACGCGGCCGATACCGGTGTGGCTATCCGACGTACGCCGGTGACACGGCGGCCGTACTGATCCGCCGGGGCGCTCCCGACCCGTCCGCCGGAACCTGGTACAGATCGGCGCCGTAGTCCCCCGGCAGCGCGTACACCACCGTACGGTCGTCCCGCCACACCGCCTGGTCGTCCACGCTCCTCCGCTCGGCCAGCGGGGTCTCCCGCAGGGTGCGCAGGTCGAGGACGTACAGATGCCAGGGGGCGTCCTTCGGCAGGCCCTTGACCCGCTTCTTGTAGGCGATCCGGCTGCCGTCGGGTGAGAGCGACGGGCACTCGACGTCGGCGTGCAGGGTCGTGACCGTACGGGCCCGCAGATCGCCCCGCACCAGATAGGTGCTGCCCTGGGTAGCGAGCGTCGCGTAGAAGGTACGGTCGTCGCGGGCGAACGTCACGCCCCAGAAGTTGACGTCCGCCGCCCGGTACGGATGCCCGTCCTTGACGATCCGGAAGTCCTCCAGCGACGGGATCAGCTCACCGCTCCGGATGTCCACGATCTCCGCACGCGTCGAGAAATTCGTACCGGCGTAACTGTCACCGCCCACGAACGCCGTCCAGGCGGCGAAGTGCCCGGTGGGGGAGACCCGGGCGCGGGAGGGGATGCCCGGCACGTCGTACGTGTGGACGGTCCGCAACCGGTCATCCAGAATCAGCGCCCGATACGTGTCCGAAACCGGCCCGTGCACCGCTTGCAGACACACACCCGTCCCCGAAGCGGCGTAGAACCGCAGGCACTTGACGCCGGAGGCGGTACGCGGCCCCGACGGATCGCCGGCCGGAACGCTGACGACCTCGTCCCGGTGCGGCCCCCACGCCATGTTCCGGAAGAGCATCGACCCCCGCCCGGTCAGCGTCACGGTCCCTGGCGTGACCCGCGGACCGCCCGCCTGGGTGTGGTCGCGCCGGTCGGCCCGGGCCGAGGCATGCAGCACAGCAGCGATCCCGACCGCCGCCAGCACGGCGACGGCCGAGATCAGGATCAGGATGCGGTTGCGTACGGTCATGCGGGCGCCGCCCCCTTCGGGCGCTGGGTGAGGGGGAACAGAGCGAACACAGCACTCGCGGCCAGCGCCGCGGCCGCCCCCGCAAGCGCCGCCCGGTCGCCCCACACCGTCCAGGCCGCGCCGAACAGCAGCGAGCAGGCGAACCGGGCGAGCGCCTGCCCGGTCTGTACGAGGGCCAGCCCGGACGAGCGCAGCACCTCCGGCACCCCGTCCGAGGCCGCCGCCATCAGCACCCCGTCGGTGGCCGCGTAGAAGGCGCCGTGCAGGGCGAGGACGACGTACGGCAGAGCGGATCCGTGCCACGCCGCGAGCAGCAGCGCGTACGCGACGAGCAGGGCACCGTGCCCGGCCACGAACACGGACCACCGGCCCACCCGGTCGGCGAGCCGCCCGAGCGGTACCGCGAGCAGCAGGAAGGAGGCGGCCGTACCGAGCGGCAGCAAGGCGAACCACCGGTCCGGCACACCCAGCCGGCGCTGAAGCAGCAGATAGACGAACGAGTCACTCACCGTGGCAAGCCCCAGCAACAGCGCGCACACAGCGATCCGCCGCAGCCCCCGCCGCCGCAACAGGCCCACCGCACCCCGCAGGGTGGGCCGCTCGACCGCGACCGCACCACCCCGCCCGCCCGGCACGAAGAGCACCAGCACCAGGACACCGGCCACCGCGACACAGAAGCTGACGGTGAACACGGCGTCGTACCCGTCCACCGTCGCCCGCAGGATCAGAAAGGCGACCAGCGGCCCGAGCAGCGCCCCGGCCGTGTCCATGGCCCGGTGCACCCCGAAGGCACGCCCCCGGGACTCGGCCGTACTCGACAACGAGATGAGGGCATCCCGCGGAGCGGTCCGCAGCCCTTTTCCCGTGCGGTCGGCGGCGAGGACCAGCCCGATCGGAGTCAGCGAATGAGCGACCAGCAGCAACGGCTTGCACACGGCGGAGATGCCGTATCCGAACCCGGCGACCCACTTGTGCCGCCCACCACCCCGATCGGCGAGATGCCCGCCCACAAGCCGTACGACCGCCGAGAAGCCGTTGTAGACGCCGTCGAGCAGCCCGAACCCCAACGGCGACAGACCGAGCCCGGTGACCAGGTACAACGGCAGCACGGCGGTGACCATCTCACTCGACACGTCCGTCACCAGACTGACCGTTCCGAGCGCGAACACGGTCGGGGCGATCGCGGCACGGCGCCGCCCGGCCACTGGCCGGGCGGCACCGTCCGCGGACGCCGGCGTGCTCGCGCGGCTGTCCGCTACGTACACGTCAGGACGCCCAGATGCCGGTGATGTCCTGGGCGGAGTCCGCGTTGCCCGCGTGCGAGGTCAGCCCCTGGGTGTCCTCCAGGGTGCGCAGCAGGTCGTAGTGGTTGTACGTGGTCGAGCTGGACGACCCGGCCGTGACCGGCTGCCCGTACAGCACGGTCGGGATCCGGTTCCCGCTCAGCCGGTTGTCCTCGTCGAAGGTGACGACGAGCAGGCTGTTGTGGGTCTTGGCCCAACTCGCGTAGCCGCCCAGGTTGTTCTTCAGCCAGGTGTCACCGGTGGACACCGAGCAGTCGTGCATGTCGCTGCACAGGTTGGGGACCACGTACGACATCTGGGGCAGCGTCGAGTAGTCCGTCGGGAACTGGTCGAACGTCATGGCGCTCGACGTCGGCACGTTGCTGAACCCGAACCACGGGTTGTGCTTCTGGGCGTAGTCGCCGCTGCTGCACGAGGTGTCGCCCTGGCCGGGCAGATCCTCGTTGTAGCTGGCCCAGGTGCGGCCGGCGTCGATCACCTCGGACGCCAGGTTCGGGGCCGACGAGAAGCCCGGGTCGACACAGCTGTCATCCGTGATCCCCTGCGTCGAACCGGAGAACATCGCGTAGTAGTTGGGCTGGCTCGGGTGGGTCTCGGCGTACGACTGCGTCAGGTTGGCACCTCCCGACTTCAGCGAGTTGATGTACGGGGCGCTGGAGGAGCCGATGACCTGGCTGTACGCGTGGTTCTCGAAGACCACGACGACCACGTGATCCGGAGTCGGCACGGCGCCCGCGGCGTGCGCGGACTCTGCGCCGATCCCGGTCCACAGCCCGATCGCGGCCGCGGCGAGGGCCGTTGAGGACGCCACGACGGTACGGGCACGGCGGTACACGGAACTGCCGGACACATCAACCTCCGGGTAGGGGACGGGGCTGGCGGTGCGGACAGAGCATGCACACGCCAATATGCCCTCGCCTCACGGCACCCAACCGGGATGGTGAAGATCGGATGAACTACTGCCGCCGACGGTCCCAGCCGCGTACGGCCGGAAGAGGACGCGGCGGGTGGTGTCCGCCCGCGGCGGCCGGCGAAAAGACCGGACACCCCACAACAAAACAGCCCGCCGGCCCGAGGACGGACACCACCCACCGCGGCACCGACTCCCCCCGCCGTAGGCGCGACCCAAACCACGACGCACCCGCGGAGGGTGCCGTGGGCATCCGGCGATGCATCTGCGCAGGGTGCTGAGGGCATCTGGCGACGCACTCGCGGGGGGCATCCGAGGACGCACTCGCGGAGGGTGCTGCGGGCATCCGGTGATGCACCTACGCAGGGTGCTGAGGGCATCTGGCGATGCATCTGCGCAGGGCGCTGCGGGCATCTGGCGACGCACTCGCGGGGGGCATCCGAGGACGCACTCGCGGAGGGCGCCGCGGGCATCCCGCGACGTACCCGCCGAGGCCGCCGCAGGCGTCCCGCGGCGCACCCGCAGACGACTGGTCCGGTTAGGCTCTCGCCAGGGCGACCGAGATCCAAGGGGAGGCCAGCCATGACGCCGGGCCGCAGAAGCAGCACCTTCACCCGCCTGCTCCGACACGGCTTCACCGACCCCTCCGCCGCAGAGCGCCTCCTGGACGGCCCGGAACTCGCCCCCGTCCGCGACGACCCGGTCCTCCTGGAAGCCCTCGGCGCCACCGCCGACCCCGACCTGGCCCTGCACGGCCTCGTCCGCCTCCTGGAGGCCCAGGACGGCCCCACGGCCCACCGCGAACTGCTGGACACCCTCATCGCGGCCAAGCCCCTCCGCGACCGCCTCCTGGGTGTCCTCGGCGCCTCCGCCGCCCTCACCGACCACCTGGCCCGCCACCCGGCAGACTGGCAGGCCCTGGTTATGTACGAGCCGCAGGACCTGCACCCGGGCCTCATGGAGTTCGAGCGCGGCCTGGCCGGCGCCACCGACCCCGTCTCCCTGCGCGTGGCCTACCGCCGCTGCCTCCTCTCCATCGCCGCCCGAGACGTCTGCGGCACCACGGACGTCGCCGAGACGGCCGCCGAACTGGCGGACCTCGCCACCGCCACCCTCCGCACGGCCCTCGCCATAGCGCAGGCACACGCCCCCGAGGACGCCGCCGCCTGCCGCCTCGCGGTGATCGCGATGGGCAAGTGCGGCGGCCACGAGCTGAACTACGTCTCCGATGTGGACGTGATCTTCGTAGCGGAGGCAACCGAAGCCACCACCGAAGCCAAGGCACTCACCTCGGCCACCCGCCTCGCCTCGCACCTCATGAGGATCTGCTCGGAGACGACCGTCGAGGGCTCCATCTGGCCGGTGGACGCCAACCTCCGCCCCGAGGGCCGCAACGGCCCCCTCGTCCGCACCCTCTCCTCCCACCTCGCCTACTACCAACGCTGGGCGAAAACCTGGGAGTTCCAAGCCCTGCTCAAGGCCCGCCCGGTGGCCGGCGACGCGGACCTGGGCCAGGCGTACATCGACGCACTGGAACCCATGGTCTGGACGGCGGCGGAACGCGACAACTTCGTACCGGATGTCCAGAAAATGCGCCGCAGGGTCGTGGAAAACATCCCCGCGTCCGAGATCGAAAGAGAACTCAAACTGGGCCCGGGCGGCCTCCGGGACGTCGAATTCGCCGTCCAGCTCCTCCAGTTGGTCCACGGCCGCACCGACCAGAGCCTCCGCAGCGGCACCACCCTGGACGCCCTCCAGGCGCTGGCCGCCGGAGGCTACGTCGGCCGCGAGGACGCCGCCCGCCTCGACGAGGCGTACCGCTTCCTGCGCAGCATGGAGCACCGCATCCAGCTCTACCGCCTGCGCCGCACCCACCTGGTCCCCGTGGCCGAGGAGGACCAGCGGCGCCTGGGCCGCTCCCTGGGCCTGCGCACGGACCCGGCGGCGGAGCTGATCCGGGAATGGAAGCGGCACACGGGCGTCGTACGCAGACTCCACGAGAAACTCTTCTACCGCCCGCTCCTGGACGCCGTCGCCCAGCTCGCCCCCGGCGAGGCCCGCCTGAGCCTCGAAGCGGCCCGCGCACGCCTGGTCGCCCTGGGCTACGCCGACCCGGCAGCGGCCCTGCGCCACCTGGAGGCCCTGGCCTCGGGCGTGACCCGTAAGGCAGCCATCCAGCGCACCCTCCTCCCCGTCCTCCTCGGCTGGTTCGCCGACTCGGCGGACCCGGACGCGGGCCTGCTGAACTTCCGCAAGGTCTCGGACGCGCTGGGCAAGACCCCCTGGTACCTGCGCCTGCTGCGCGACGAGGGCGCCGCGGCCGAGAACCTCGCCCGCGTCCTCTCGGCGGGCCGCCTCGCCCCCGACCTCCTCATGCGCGCCCCCGAGGCGGTGGCCCTGCTGGGCGACGGTGACGGCACCGGCATGCGCGGAGCCGGCCTGGCGCCCCGCGAGCGCGCCCCCCTGGAGCAGGAGATCCTGGCCGCAGTGGGCCGCGCGGAGAACGCCGAGCAGGCCGTCACCGCGGCCCGTGGCGTACGCCGCCGCGAACTGTTCCGCACCGCGGCCGCCGACATCGTCGGCTCCTACGGCACCGAGACCAGCCCCGCCGAGGCCGACCAGGGCGCCCTGGTGGACCGGGTCGGCGCGGCGGTCTCCGACCTCACCGCCGCCACCCTGGCGGGCACGCTGCGCGCGGTGGTCCGGGAGGGCTGGGGCGAGACGCTCCCCACCCGCTTCGCGATGATAGGGATGGGCCGGTTCGGCGGCCACGAGCTGGGCTACGGCTCCGACGCGGACGTCGTCTTCGTGCACGAACCGCAGGACGGCGTGGACGAGCACGAGGCCGCCGCCGCCGCGAACAAGGTCGTCGCCGAGATGCGCCGCCTGCTCCAGCTGCCCAGCGCCGACCCGCCGCTGCTCATCGACGCCGACCTGCGCCCGGAGGGCAAGTCGGGCCCACTGGTGCGCACCCTGAAGGCGTACGAGGCGTACTACCGCCGCTGGTCCCTGGTCTGGGAGTCCCAGGCGCTGCTGCGCGCGGAACCGGTGGCCGGGGACGAGGACCTGGGCCGCCGCTTCACAGCACTGATCGACCCGCTGCGCTATCCGCGGCACGGCCTGGCGGAGGACGCCGTCCGCGAGATCCGCCGGCTGAAGGCCCGTATGGAGTCCGAGCGCCTCCCGCGCGGCGCCGACCCGAAGCTGCACACCAAGCTGGGCCCGGGCGGCCTGTCCGACGTCGAGTGGACCGTCCAGCTCTTCCAGCTCCGGCACGGCTGGGACCACCCCGGCCTGCGCACCACCCGCACCCGCGAGGCGCTGTCCGCCGCCCGCGAGGCCGGGCTGCTGTCGGCCGAGGAAGCGGAGATCCTGGACGAGGCCTGGGTACTGGCCACCCGGGTGCGCAACGCGGTGATGCTGGTACGCGGCCGGGCCGGGGACACCTTTCCCACCGAGCCCCGCGAGCTGTCCGCCGTGGGCCGCTACCTGGGCTACGGCGCAGGTCACGCGGGAGACATGCTGGACGCGTACCGCCGCACCACGCGCAGGGCGCGCACGGTGGTGGAGGAACTGTTCTACGGTGACGGAACGTGAGGGATCACGCGTAGTCGCTGGTCGCTGGTCGCTAGGACGCTGGGGCCGCGGCCGGTTCGGGTTCGAGTACCCGGGTCGGTACGACTCGCGGCAGCCGGTACGGCAGCGCGCCGTACCACACCCGGGCCACGGTGAAACCGAACGCCAGGCACAGCACACCGCCCACCGCGTCCAGCCAGAAGTGGTTGGCGGTGGCAACGATGACCAGCAGGGTGGTCGCCGGGTACAGCAGGCCCAGCATCCGCACCCAGGGCACGGACGCCAGCGTGAAGATCGTCAGCCCGCACCACATCGACCAGCCGATGTGCATCGACGGCATCGCGGCGTACTGGTTCGACATGTGCTTGAGGTCGCCGGAGGCCATCGAGCCCCATGTGTGGTGCACCAGGACCGTGTCCACGAAGTGCCCGTCGCGCATCAGCCGGGGTGGGGCGAGCGGGAACAGGTAGTAACCGAGCAGGGCCACACCCGTCGTCGCGAACAGCACCAGCCGGGCCGCCGCGTAGCGGCCTGGATGCCATCGGTACAGCCACACCAGGACACCGATCGTGATGATGAAGTGCAGTGTGGCGTAGTAGTAGTTCATCCCGATGATCAACCAAGTCACCGAGTTGAGCGTGTGGTTGACCGACTGCTCGACGGCGATGCCCAGATGGTGCTCGACCCGCCAGATCCAGTCCGCGTTGCGCAGTGCCTCGGCCTTCTGTTCCGGGACCGCGTTGCGGATCAGCGAGTACGTCCAGTAACTCACCGCGATCAGAAGGATCTCGAACCACAACCTGGGCCGCCGCGGAGACCGCAGCCGGCCCAGCACACCCGGCAGACCCCCTCGGTCGTGCTCACCCGTGACGAGCCGCGGAACGGCCACTTCCTCGCGACCTTCCTGCTCTGTCACGGTCGAGTCACTCATAGGCACAGAGTCTGCCAGAAAAGCCTTCCTCGCCAGATCATCCCAAGGTCGGGTCCGCCCCGCACGTTCTACGACGTACGGACGACATTCGGCGCCGAAGCGGTCGAACCGCGCACCACCAACTCCGGCATGAACACGAACTCACTGTGCGGCGCGGGCGTCCCGCCGATCTCCTCCAGCAACGTACGCACCGCGGCCTGCCCCATCGCCGGCACCGGCTTGCGGACCGTGGTCAGCGGCGGATCGGTGAAGGCGATCAGCGGGGAGTCGTCGAAGCCGACCACCGACACATCCCGGGGCACCTCCAGCCCCCGCTGCCGGGCCGCCCTTATCGCACCGAGCGCCATCATGTCGCTGGCACACACCACGGCCGTACAGCGCCGCTCGATCAGTGCCGTGGCCGCCGCCTGGCCGCCCTCCAGCGTGTACAGCGAGTGCTGGATCAGCTCGGTCTCGATCGTCTCGGCGGCGAGCCCCAGCTGGTCGTGCACGGCCCGCACGAAGCCCTCGATCTTGCGCTGCACCGGCACGAACCGCTTCGGCCCGAGCGCGAGCCCGATCCGGGTGTGCCCCAGCGACACCAGGTGGGTCACGGCGAGCGTCATCGCGGCCCGGTCGTCGGGGGAGATGAACGGCGCCTGCACCTTCGGCGAGAACCCGTCCACCAGTACGAACGGCACGCCCTGCGCCCGCAGCCGCTCGTAGCGCTGCATGTCGGCGGTGGTGTCCGCGTGCAGCCCGGAGACATAGATGATCCCGGCGACCCCGCGGTCCACGAGCATCTCGGTCAGCTCGTCCTCGGTCGACCCGCCCGGCGTCTGCGTGGCGAGCACCGGCGTATAGCCCTGGCGGGTGAGCGCCTGGCCGATGACCTGGGCCAGTGCCGGGAATATCGGGTTCTCCAGCTCCGGCGTGATCAGCCCGACCAGCCCCTCGCTGCGCTGCCGCAGCCGCACCGGGCGCTCGTAGCCGAGGACGTCCAGCGCGGCGAGCACGGACTGGCGGGTGGTGGCGGCGACGCCCGGCTTCCCGTTGAGGACCCGGCTGACGGTCGCTTCGCTCACCCCCGCCTGCGCAGCGATGTCGGCAAGCCGTGTGGTCACGGCACCGGACTGTACCGGTCGTATGCCGCCTTGCACACCGACGGGACGCCGTGCACGAGCGGCCGGACGGCCCGCCCTGGGTTGCTGCCTCATCGGGCTCCCTCGAAAGTGATGGCGGCAAGAGCTTGCAGAGTCTTGCACAAGTCTCCTGTGGCCGCTGAGCGGTAACGACAGGGTAACCATCGTGTTCCCTTGCACTTTTTTTCTGCAAGGTCTTTCGCAGCGCTTACAACGCTGTTACGTTCCTGGTCGCCCGGCGGCCGCGACGGCGCAGTCGGCATCACACGGGCTTTCACCCTCAAGGAGAACTCATGCGGCGTGGCATAGCGGCCTCCGCGCTGGTGGCGTCCCTCGCCCTCGCGGCGACGGCCTGCGGCGGCGGGAGCAGCGACAGCGGCGGCAAGGCCGACGGCCCGGTCACCATCACCTGGTGGGACACCTCCAACGCCACGAATGAGGCGCCGACGTACCAGGCCCTGGTCAAGCAGTTCGAGGCGGCCAACAAGAACATCAAGGTCAACTACGTCAACGTGCCCTTCGACCAGGCGCAGAACAAGTTCGACACCGCGGCCGGCTCCAAGGGCGCGCCGGACGTCCTGCGCTCCGAGGTCGGCTGGACCCCGGCCTTCGCGAAGAAGGGCTACTTCCTGCCGCTGGACGGTACCGAGGCCCTCGCCGACCAGGCCAAGTTCCAGCCCAGCCTGATCAAGCAGGCCCAGTACCAGGGCAAGACCTACGGCGCCCCGCTGGTCACCGACACCCTCGCCCTCGTCTACAACAAGGCCCTGTTCAAGAAGGCCGGCATCACCGACGCCCCCAAGACCTGGGACGAGCTGAAGTCGGATGCCGCCAAGATCGACTCCAAGGACAAGGTGTACGGCTACTGGGGCTCCACCCAGGCCTACTTCGCCCAGACCTTCCTCTACGGCGAGGGCACCGACACCGTCGACGCCACCGCCAAGAAGATCACCGTCGACTCGCCCGCCGCGAAGAAGGCCTACGGCACCTGGCTGAGCACCTTCTCCGGGCAGGGCCTCCACAAGGCCGACACCACCGCCGACGCCTACGCCCACATCCAGGACGCGTTCGTCAACGGCAAGGTCGCCGCGATCGTCCAGGGACCCTGGGAGATCACGAACATCTACAAGGGCAGCGCCTTCAAGGACAAGTCCAACCTCGGCATCGCCGTCGTTCCGGCCGGCTCCAGCGGGAAGGCGGGCGCCCCGACCGGCGGCCACAACCTCTCCGTCTACGCCGGCTCCGACAAGGCCCACCAGGACGCGGCCCTGAAGTTCGTGAAGTTCATGACCTCGGCGACCTCCCAGGAGACCATCGCCCTGAAGAACTCCACCCTGCCCACCCGCTCCGACGCCTACACCGCCCAGGTCAAGGCCGACCCCGGCATCGCCGGCTACCAGGGCGTCCTCTCCTCCGCCCAGCCGCGCCCGGCGCTGCCCGAGTACAGCTCCCTGTGGGGCCCGCTCGACACCGAGCTGCCCAAGGTCGCCGATGGCAAGGAGTCGCTGGACCAGGGCCTGAGCAACGCGCAGGTCGCCATCGCCAAGCTGGTGCCCGACTTCAGCAAGTGAGCCCGCGTGGCCGCCGGATCCTCCCGTACGAGATCGGGGGGGAAGGATCCGGCGGCCACCGCCTGTGCCCAGCCCACCCTCTGATCCTCTTGAAGGTGTCGAACCATGACAGTCGCCATCGACCGCGCGACCGGCAAGCGCCGCGGTGACCGCGCGCCTCGGCCCGGGCTGGGGCAGCGCATCAGAAACGGCTACCAGAAGTACTGGTACGCCTACGCGATGATCGCCCCGGTGGTCCTCGTGCTCGCCGTCATCGTGGCCTATCCGCTGATCCGCGGCGTCTACCTGACGCTGACGGACGCCAACAGCCTCAACTCGGCGCGCACGATCGGCGTCAACCACATCGCGGCCACGTACAAGTTCATCGGCCTGGGCAACTACAAGGACATCCTGTTCGGCCCGCTGTCGTACGACCGGTTCTGGTCGCACTTCATCTGGACCGTCGTCTGGACGGCGGCCTGTGTGGCCCTGCACTACACCATCGGCCTGGGTCTCGCGCTCATGCTCAACGAGAAGCTGCGCGGACGCACCCTCTACCGGCTGCTGCTGGTCGTGCCCTGGGCCGTGCCGACCTTCGTCACCGTCTTCTCCTGGCGGATCATGCTCTCCGACTCGGGAGTGATGAACCAGGTCCTGCACGCGCTGCATCTGCCCGAGCCGCAGTGGCTGGAGGACACCTTCTGGCAGCGGTTCGCCGCGATCATGGTCAACACCTGGTGCGGTGTGCCGTTCATGATGCTCTCGCTGCTCGGCGGCCTGCAGTCGATCGACTCCTCGCTCTACGAGGCCGCCGAGATGGACGGCGCGAACGCCTGGCAGCGCTTCCGGCACGTCACCCTGCCGGGGCTGAGGTCCGTCAGCTCCACCGTCGTACTCCTCGGCATCATCTGGACCTTCAACCAGTTCGCCATCATCTTCCTGCTGTTCGGCCCGACCAGCGCCCCCGACGCCCAGATCCTCGTCACCTGGGCCTACTACCTGGGCTTCGGACAGCAGCCGCGTGACTTCGCCCAGTCCGCCGCGTACGGCGTACTGCTGCTGTCGATCGTCACCGTCTTCACCTCCTTCTACTTCCGCTGGCTGAAGCGCAATGACCAGCTCGCCGTCTGACGCCGCAGGAGCCGCCGCCA